>JBBIUW010000476.1:0-2674 GCA_037440045.1 Sphingobacteriaceae bacterium | reverse complement strand
CTAATGGGAATATTAAATTAAAAGAAAGTCTACAGGAAACTATTGATATAGAAAACATTATTCATGTAGAAAGTGAAGTTGACAAGGCCGTGAAAAGGGCTGTAAGTAATGTAATTTCTCAAAATCCACTACCAAAACAACTACAACATTTATTAAAAATAGTTAAAACAAGTGAAGGCTTTTATATAATTGAAAAAATAAAGCCATCGGCTTCGGCCACAGTTAAGTTAGCTAAAGCACATAGCAAAACATCCACTTTGTAAGAATTCGTATGTATAATTCAGGAGATATTGAGCGAGTATTAGTAGAAAAGGCTTCTCCTGAAGAATATAGAACTTCATGGCGGCAAGATTTTGCAAGACTAATACATAGTCCAAGCTTTAGGAGACTTCAAGGAAAAACGCAATTGTTTCCAGCTTCTGAAACTGATTTTTTTCGTAATCGTCTCACCCATTCTCTGGAAGTAGCTCAAATTGCTAAATCTATTGCTTTGAAACTTAATAAGATTCATAAATTAGAGATTGATACTGATTTAGTAGAATTTGCTTCATTGGCACATGATTTAGGACATCCTCCTTTTGGACATCAAGGAGAAGAGGCACTGGACGAGTGTATGATTGATAATGGTGGCTATGAAGGGAATGCTCAAACATTAAGAATTCTTTCAAAAATCGAAAAGAAAATTGATAATGGGTTCTTAGATGACAACCAAATCGACAAAAGGGTTGGACTTAATCTTTGTTATAGAACCTTAGCTTCTATTTTAAAATATAATCAAGTAATTCCTTTTAGAAAGGAAGCAAGAGAAAAATTAAGAAAATTATTAAAACAAGAAGTTATTAAACCTGTTAAAGGTGTTTATAAATCTGAAGAAAACCTTGTAAAGGAAATAAAAGCAAAAGTTGCTAATGGCAGAGATTATGACAAAACAAAATTTAAAACAATCGAATGCCAAATTATGGATATAGCAGATGATATTGCCAATTCAACCTATGACCTTGAAGATGTTTTAAAAGCTTGTTTCTTTACTCCGTTTGATTTTTTGTATGCTGAAGATGCATTAATTGAAAAAATAAGAAATGATATTTCTAATGATAAAGATGTAAAAATAGAACTTGCTGCTGCCGAAAAAACACTTACAAATGAGCAGGTTAGAACCATTTTGAAAAGTATTTTCGGAAAAGTCCTAAAAACAAATGAATATGAACTTAAGCCGAGTAAAACTAGCGATTTCAAAATTTATTTAGAATATCTAAATCAAATTTCATATCAATCATCAAATGAAATTGTTGAGAATGGTTATAGTAGAGTAGAATTAACTTCGAAATTAGTGAGTGATTTTATAACAGGAATTCAATTCAAGTTTAATCCAGAATTTCCTGCACTATCAAAAGTGTCTTTGAAGCTTGAAACAAGGATTCAAGTTGAAATACTCAAGAGATTTACGTATCAAGTTCAAATTCTTTCTCCAAAATTAAAAATGGCTGAATTTAGAGGGAAAGATATTGTGAAAAAAGTTTTTGAAGCACTTGCAAGTAAAAATGGTCATGAGTTATTACCAAAAGATTACAGAAAATTATATCAAGAAGCTGGGGATGATAGAAAACGAATCATTTGTGATTTTATAGCAGGGATGACAGATAAATATCTAATAGAATTCTATGGAAGACTTACGTCCGAAAGACCAGAAACAATATTTAAACCAATTTAAATATTTAAAAATACTTTTTGTTAAAGACTTCCATTTTGAGACTGTCTCATTTGTTTTAACCTCAACGTTGTACTAAATCTTTTTTAGGTTTTCTTCTATAGTTTGTTCAGGCATACTAATTAGTAGATTAATAATTCATTGAGAAATTCTATGTGAGAAAATACTAATGTAAGCTACCCCAAAGTTCGGCCAGTTAAAAATAGCGTGCTTCTTGTTTTTTAGCCCTAACCCTTAGGCTTTTAGAATTAAGGAAAATTGGTCTTCATTTTTAATCCTTGGTGCAATAATGGGGGAATTCCTAATTTATAGTAAATTACTAAAAACTGAAAAGCCTGCTCAGATTTGTAACTGAAGAAACAAAAAAATTTGCCTAATTTATATCTGACTCCAAATCCTGCTGACATTTGTTCATAATCTTAAATCATATATTATGGAAACAAATGCAATAATTGAATGGATTAGTATACCTAATTGGTTTAGTCAGGATAAAATGAAACAAGCCGAAGCTCTTATCCTGAAATTTATGAAAAATCGTATCTTTTCATTAAAAATCACTTATTCAGCCATTCCTGAACAATTTATCATCTTTGACAATATAGGATTAGACATCCTGAAAGTGTATGACCTACAGGACAAACTTTATGTGTTATTTTTCAAGATTGATGACAAAAAAGGACGCTGAAACCAGCGTCCTTCTTGTTTTTTAGCCCAAAACCTTAGACTTGCGTAATTAAGGCCTCAGGATGCGCTTTTTTATTTGCGGCCATTCTTTTTATTATTTATTTATAATCACTTTCTTACTTACTATCCCCTGCTCCGTTTTTATGGTAATGAAATAAATTCCGTTTGGTTGCGATGATAAATCCAGTTCGTATGCCGGAACTTTAATTCCGGAAGTGTAAATCTTTTCTCCAATTACATTATACACTTCAAGCCCTGATATATTATGATTTGTACTTGTTA
>JBBIUW010000475.1:0-2676 GCA_037440045.1 Sphingobacteriaceae bacterium | reverse complement strand
TTTTCTAAAACTAATGCTGGTTCATGCTTTAGTATTGGTTGTTTTTTGCTCATTTTACACTAAAAAAGATGATCCAACTAAGCGTAAAGTAAAGATTATTGTGATTGACCCTGGGCATGGGGGGAAAGATCCAGGCTGTAATGGCGTTTCCTGTAAAGAAAAAGATGTGTCGTTGGCGGTAGCACTTAAGTTTGGGAAGCTGATAGAAGAAAACATAAAAGATGTTAAGGTTATTTTTACTCGTAAAACCGATGTTTTTGTGGAGTTAGAGGATAGAGCAAAAATAGCAAATGATAATAATGCCGATTTATTTATCTCTATTCATTGTAATGCTGCTGGTAAACCAGTGATGATAAAGGATAAAAACACGGGCAAAATGCGCCCAAAAACCTTTAAAAATTCAAAAGGAAAACTAATTGTTGTAGAAACGGCAAACCCCGAACCTTTTGGCTCAGAAACTTATGTGATGGGATTAAAAAATGAGGAAGGGAAAATGAAAGTGGCACAGCGTGAAAACTCGGCCATGTTATTAGAAGATAATTACGAAACTAAGTATCAAGGTTTTGATCCCAATAGTGAAGAGAGTTATATTATTATGAGTAATTACACATCCAGTTATGTGATACAAAGTGCTGGTTTAGCGTTAAAAATACAAGATCAATATTTGAATAAAGCGGGTAGGGTAGATAAGGGAGTGCACCGCCAAAGTATTTGGGTTTTATGGCGTACATCAATGCCAAGTGTTTTAACAGAGATAGGATATTTAACCAACCCTCAGGAAGAAAAGTTTTTAGGTTCAGAAAAGGGGCAAACGTACATTGCTGCTTGTTTATTTAGAGCTTTTAGAAAGTATAAAGATGAGCAAGAGGGCATAAAAAAAACGTATGACGATGCCATTGAAAATCAGGTGCCGCTTGAAAAAGAAAAGTATACTATAGCAGATGTTAAAGAAGAAAAGGCGGAAGAAAAAATAGAAGAAGAGGCAGATGCTGAAGTGAAAAAAGAAAACAAGGAGGCGGAACTTAAGGCAAAGGAGGATAAAGAAAAAGCCATAGCCGAAGCTGCTGAAAAAACAAATGCAGAAGCCGAAAAGAAAGCTAAAGAAAAAGCCTTGGCCGAACAAAAAGCAAAAGACGATGCTCGTAAAAAAGCCATAGCCGACTCGTTAGCAGAAGTAAAACAACAACAGCAAGCTGAACTGGCTAAAACAGAAAGTAAGTATAAGCAACTACTTGCGATGGCTGATATGAATTTGAAAAATAAAAATTACAACGAAGCAACCGATTTGTATCAAAAAGCCAATGTGCTAAAAGACAATAAAGATGCGTATGCCACTAAAAAATTAAAAGAGATTGAAGCAGCTATCAATTCAACTTCTGTAAAAACAAACACTGTAGCAGAAGTAAAAGAGGTTGAGAAACCAAAAAACGAAATAACAAAATCAGGGATTGTATTTAGAGTGCAGTTTGCCGGAATGGATAAAGAAGTGGATGCTAAAACAAAATTTCCAAATGTAAGTGATGTGTGGTTTTATAAAGCAGGAGCGGTGGTAAAATATACTTCGGGTAATTTTTATTCTTTTGACGAAGCCACCAAGCATCAAGTTAAGATGCGCGAACTAGGTTATAAAGATTGTTTTGTAGCAGCATTTAAAGATGGCGCCCGTATGGATATTAACGAGGCTAAGAAACTGGCTCAGTAAAATTAAGTTTTAGATTATAGATAAGTATATTTTTTTTGCATTGAATTTTAAAATATCTATGTAATCAGAGAGAAAATTTATTAAACTCGGGTTACCATCTTAAATATATTGACTTAGTGACAATATTACCATTTTCAAAAAAGTCAATGCGACATTTACCAAATAAATAATAATTGTCAAACTGTATTTTAATGTCATTATTACCAGGCTTAGCAATGAACGTTTGAATATCATTTGTATAACCATTTACATCAATCCAACCAGTTATGTTGGAGTAAAACCATACTGACTTTGGATTTGCTACAGGTGTCGTTGGATTTAACGGCGACAGATTAGTAATAACTATTTTTAATGTAGCGTTAGTTTGAAGATTAGCAGCTAAACCATAACTTTTTGAATTTACTAAAATTGTTGAATCTTGAAATTTTAAAACATTTGCACCGTAGTAAATTGAATCAGGATAAGAAATTACATTAGAATTTGATGTATTAGAATTAACACTACTTTGATTAGTATTGTTTTTCTTTTTACAATGAGGGAAACCTATAAACAATATAGATAAAAATGTTATCTTAATTATTAAATATTTTTTCATGCTATTAGTTATTTGCTTACAATCATTTGTTTTATACTAAGTACGTCATTATTAACAATTAAAGCATAAAGATAAATGCCTGAACTTAGAGTTGATGAGCTAATCGTAATCTGTTTGTCTTTTTTATCTAAACTGTAGCTCATTTTTTCATCACCATTTATAGTATATATTTTTAAATATACTTTGCCTTGATATTGCTCAGGCACATTAAACTTAATAATAGTATTATTATCAAAAGGGTTAGGAATATTTTGAAGTAAAAGATCGTTTGAATTACCTAATAAATCATTATTGATATTTAAAATTGTATTTGGTTGTGAATTTAATGTTACATTAGAGGTATTAGTTGAGTTGGTCGAATTTTTACAACAATTTTCCT
>JBBIUW010000474.1:0-2678 GCA_037440045.1 Sphingobacteriaceae bacterium | reverse complement strand
TCACATCCTTAATAATAGGGAAAGTAGCTAAAATATCCATCACCGCTTCTTGGTTTTTTGCCTGCATGGTTACCCAAAGCTGGCTACGTTCCATATCCAAAGCATAATTTAGGATGGTTCTTTCTTCCAAAAGCTGGTTCACACGCTCGCGTTGCTGAGGAATTAAAGCAGCGAAACGACGGGTAAAAATATCGGGTAAAGTAATATGTACTTGAAAGGTATTTAATGGTTGGAAAAAGCTCATTTTTTGTTCTTAATTTATAGTAAATGTAGTGAAGCAATTGAGATTTTGGGTTAAATTTGTCGAAATTTAGATAATTTAAGAATTTACAGATTATGGGACGTATTTTTGAAACCAGAAAAGCAACAATGTTTAAACGCTACGCTAAAATGGCGAAGCAGTTTACCAAAATAGGACGTGAAATTGTGATGGCCGTAAAACAAGGCGGACCTCACCCTGATTTAAATCCAAAATTAAGAGCTTGTATTGCCAATGCTAAGGCGGTTAATATGCCTAAAGCAAACGTAGAATCTGCTATTAAACGTGCTTCGGAAAAAGATTCGTCGAACTTTGATGAAATTGTGTATGAAGGATACGGACCTTTTGGTGTTCCAGTTTTAGTGGAATGTGCAACTGATAATCCAAACAGAACTGTAGCAAACGTTCGTATGTATTTTACTAGAGCCGAAGGTGCTTTAGGAACTACTGGTTCGGTAAGTTTTATGTTTGAGCGTAAAGGCTTATTTAAAATTGATTCTACTGGCTTAAACCATGATGATGTAGAATTAGATATCATTGATTACGGTGCTGAAGATTTAACATGGGATGACGAAAACAATGAATTAATTGTACAAGTAGCTTTTACTGATTTTGGTGCGATGCAAGCAGGATTAGAAGAGAAAAAATACATCGTTAAAGAAACTATTAAAACATACATTCCTACAACTACAAAAGAGTTGACGGAGGAACAAGAAGTAGAATTTAAAAAGATGATTGATAAAATGGAAGATGATGATGACATCATGAACGTTTATCATAACATCGCGTAACATTAGTTTTGAAAGTTAAGAAAGTTGCAAGTTGAGAAAGTTAAAATCATCACTGCTATTAAACTTTCTAACTTTACAAACTTTTTAACTTTCTAAACTTTCACAGTGCAAAAGAAATGGAACATACATCAAATACACAATGTAGAAGAAGTTTCTGCTTTGCAGTCTGCGTTATCAGTTGATACAACGATTGCCAAGCTATTAGCATTAAGAGGCATAAAATCTTTTGACGAAGCCAAAACATTTTTTCGTCCGAGTTTAGACATGCTACACGATCCTTTTTTAATGAAAGGCATGAGTGTGGCTGTGGAACGTATTGTAAAAGCAATTGCCAACAAAGAAAAAGTGCTCATCTTTGGCGATTATGATGTAGACGGAACAACCTCTGTAGCTTTAGTTTATAGTTTCTTTAAAAAATACATTTCCGAAATCAGATACTATATCCCCGACCGTTATGCCGAAGGATATGGCATTTCGTTTAAGAGTATTGATTACGCTGCCGAAAACAACTACTCGTTAATTATAGCACTAGACTGTGGTATTAAAGCCAATGATAAAATTGATTATGCCAATGCAAAAGGTGTTGATTTTATTATTTGTGACCATCACTTACCAGGCGATGAAATACCCAAAGCTGTTGCAGTATTAGATCCAAAACAAAACGATTGCCCCTACCCTTACAAAGAACTAGCAGGTTGTGGTATTGGTTTTAAATTAGCACAAGCTTTTTGCATACAAAATGGAATTGATGAGCAAGAGGTATTTACATATTTAGATTTAGTAGTAACCAGTATTGCTGCCGATATTGTTCCTATAACTGGCGAAAACAGAGTACTAGCCTATTACGGATTAAAACAATTAAATGCCGACCCTCGTCCGGGATTGAAAGCACTTTTGGCACTCAATAAACAACAAGATAAAGAACTAGACATTAATACCTTAGTGTTTACCATTGCGCCACGTATTAATGCAGCAGGACGAATTGAACATGGCTCTAAAGCTGTTGAACTATTAATTAGTGATACAGATGAAGCTACTGAGTTTTCTAAAAAAATAAACGAAACAAATTTACAACGCCGCGATATAGACATTAGTATTACTGATGAAGCATTTGAAACTATGGATTTAGATCCCATAACTCCTTTCAAAAAATCAACGGTGTTGTTTAACCCTAATTGGCATAAAGGTGTAGTTGGTATTGTAGCTTCACGAATGATTGAGCGCTACTACAAACCAACTATTATCTTAACCGAATCTAATGGTTTAGCAACAGGTTCAGCACGTAGTGTGAAAGATTTTGATGTGTACACGGCTATTGAAAATTGCTCACACTTATTAGAACAATTTGGCGGACATAAATTTGCAGCAGGCTTAACCTTAAAAAAAGAAAATGTAAAAGCTTTTGCCGAAGCCTTTGAAAATGAAGTATCGCGCTCTATTACCGATGACATGTTGATACCTGTGGTTGAAGTTGATTTAGAAATTGCCTTAGATGATATCAACGAAAAACTAGTACGCATCTTAAATCAGTTTGCACCACATGGCCCACATAATATGACACCTGTATTTGTAAGCCGTGGTGTGTTGGATACTGGCTTTGCAAAAATTGTGGGCTATAACCATTTAAA
>JBBIUW010000473.1:0-2678 GCA_037440045.1 Sphingobacteriaceae bacterium | reverse complement strand
ACACTAAAACAGTATCTATAAATGTAAATGCAAATCCAACAGTAAATGTGTCTACTTCAAGTGCGTCAATATGTGCTGGTCAATCATCAACGCTTACAGCATCGGGAGCTACAAGTTATGTGTGGAGTCCATCAACTGGATTAAATAGTACTACAAATGCATCGGTTATTTCAACTCCAGCATCCTCTCTTATTTATACAGTAACAGGTACTACAGGTTCATGTACAAACAGTCAATCAGTATCTTTAAATGTAAGTGCTAATCCAACTGTAAATGTGTCTTCTTCAAGTACTTCAATTTGTGCAAGTCAATCGTCTACGTTAATAGCATATGGCGCTACTAGTTATGTATGGAGTCCATCTACTGGATTAAATAGTACTACAAATGCATCAGTTATTTCAACACCAGTGTCTTCTATTATTTATACTGTAACTGGTACTACTGGTTCATGTACAAATACCAATACTGTTTCATTAAATGTAAGCCCTAATCCAACAGTGAGTGTTACTGCTTTAAGTGCTACAATTTGTGTGGGCCAGGGAGAATCTTTAACGGCTTCTGGAGCAGGCTCATTTTCTTGGAGTCCTTCTGCTAGCTTAAGTTCTTCAACAGGAAGTATGGTCATTGCAAATCCAACCACAACAACTGTTTATTCTGTTACTGGTATTTCTGGAAATTGTTCAGGTAATGCAGTATTTACTCTTACGGTAAATGTTTGTACAGGAATAGAAAACTTATCTTTACAGAATAGTATTTCTGTTCATCCAAATCCGTTTTCCGATGTATTGGTTTTTTCTTTTAATCTAACTCAAAATTCTAATATTGAAATCATGTTATATGATGTGTTAGGAAAAGAATTAAAGAAATTTCAGTTTAAAGAAAATACTGGTATGTATGAAAAAACAATTTACACTAATGATTTAAACATGAGTAGTGGAGTTTATTGGATTAAAGTTAAATACGATAATCAAGAGTTTTATAAGAAATTAATTAAGCAGTAAATTTTTATTGGCGTTTATAAAAAAGGCTTCTCAATTGAGAAGCCTTTTTTGTTATACTAATGTTGGTGTTTTAATATTAGAACGAGTCGTGTTAATTGCACCAGCAGTAGAGTCAAGGCTTGTAACACTATCACTGCCGCCAATTACTGTACTTAATTGTTTTTTATCCATTTTTTTGATATTAGATTTTACTTTTTTTGAAGAATCTTTTTAAAAAATGTTTAATAGTTTCATAATTCTTTTTTTTGTTTATTTACCTAATTTAACATCAATTCCTTTTAATGGGCCTCCTGCTACTGTTGACGTACTGTCTCCTGCGCCACCAATAACTTGATTTAGTTGGTTTTTATCTAATTTTTGTAAATTAGATTTACTTACTTCTTTCGTTTCTTTTTTGAAAATTTTAAATAGTTTCATGATTTTTAGTTTATGTAATTATGTATTAAGTTAACTCATTACAATAATGTCACTTTTTATTTTCCATTTTTTAATCTTTTAGTAAGTGGTTTATATAGATTGATAACTGGCAGGCTTTTTTGGATAACTGGTGTTCTTCAATTTGTTTTTTTAATAATATATTTCAATTATCGTTTAAAATGGTCTGTTCTATAGTTTATATATTGGGTTTTTTGTTAGTTTTACATACTTATTTTAGTGTTGATGGGTATTTTTAGTAAATCATTTCCAAATGTAAGACAGTTAGGCGCAATGGACTGTGGTCCTACCTGTATTAAAATGATTGCTAAATATTATGGACGTGATTTTTCAGTCTCTTTTTTACGAGAAAAATGTTTCATTACAAAACTGGGAGTTAACCTACTAGGCATTTCTGAAGCAGCCGAAACAATTGGTTTAAGATCTACAGGTGTAAAAATTAACTTTGATGGATTATTAGAAAGTAAGCCTTTTCCTTGTATTGTTCACTGGAAAAATAATCACTTTGTGGTGCTTTATAAAATGAGTAAAAACAAAGTATATATTTCTGATCCAGCTATGGGATTGGTTACATACACACGTCAGGAATTTTTGGATGGATGGGGACATGGTTCAGATACAGGATTTGCTTTGTTTTTTGAGCCTAGCAGTGATTTTTATGAAAGTGAAATAGATAGTGTTGAAGAAAAACATATTAGTTCTACTAAATTTTTATTGGACTATATGCGAGGTTACTCTTCTCATTTTGTCCAAATATTTTTAGGAATGTTGATTGGAAGTGTCATTATGTTGTTTACACCATTTTTAACTCAGTCTATTGTTGATAAAGGAATTAATGGTTTGGATGTTAATTTTATTAACCTGATTTTAATTGGTCAAATTATTTTGTTTTTAGGTGGAGCCTTTGTTGAAATTATTAGAAGTTGGATTTTGTTGCACATTGGTAGTAGAATTAATGTTTCTCTAATCTCTGACTTTCTGAAAAAATTATTAAGCCTTAAAGTGCAGTTTTTCGAAAGTCATTTAATTGGAGATATATTACGCCGTGTTGAGGATCATAAAAGAATTGAGCGATTGCTTACAGTTACATCCTTATCAACTGTTTTTTCACTTATTAATTTAATATTGTTTGGCGTAATATTAGTTGTGTATGATGTAAAAATATTTTCAGTGTTTTTTATAGGTAGTACATTAAGTATTTTATGGGTGACTTTATTTTTAAAACAAAAAAAGAAGCTTGAT
>JBBIUW010000472.1:0-2683 GCA_037440045.1 Sphingobacteriaceae bacterium | reverse complement strand
GAACTTCGCCTTCTCTCACATCTTTAATAAATAATGTTTCAGGAGTGTTATTGGTAATGCTCCATTGTTTTATGCGTTCAATTTTATCCAGTACTTGGTTTGCTAATGTAATAGCAGTTCCGCTTGGTTTATCTAATTTATGAATATGGTGAATTTCTTCCATCTCCACATTATACGATTCGTATTTATTCATCAATTCAGCTAAGTATGAATTGA
The DNA here is from genome assembly GCA_037440045.1 of Sphingobacteriaceae bacterium. Lineage (GTDB taxonomy): Bacteria > Bacteroidota > Bacteroidia > B-17B0 > Aurantibacillaceae > UBA4416. The sequence continues at coordinate 2,467 of JBBIUW010000472.1, read as the reverse complement.
CTTTAAAAAATAAATTCACTCCTAAACTAAAATTTGTAGCATGAAATAGTGCACCGTTTTTTTGTTGGCATTCCGTTTCAATTTCTTTAAAATTATCATACCAGCCAGTTGTGCCAACCACTACAGGAACTTGTGCTTCAAAACATTTTTTAATATTTGCAATAACAGTGTGCGGTGTACTGAATTCAATTGCTACATCTGCTTTTTGTAACCCGATAGCTATCGGGTCTTCTTGAAATTTAGAAGCGTTAGTTTCATCAACTTTTAAAACAATAGAGTGGCCTCTTTGTAAAGCTATAGCCTCTATCTCTTTACCCATTTTACCGTATCCTAGTAATGCTATATTCATAATCTATTTTATGTCCCGCGGATTTCACAGATGTCACAGATAATTTTTCTGCGTTAATCTGCGCGATTAGCGGGAGACTTACTTAAATTTAAATTTTAAAGTTAAACCTGCTTGTAGTTTGTTGTTGTAATCAAAAGTAGAGTATGGTTTTAATTGTAAACTTAAATCGTCGCTTACGTCAAACGTTTTTAAGTGAGCGTCAACATTGGCATCAATAATATTTATGATGTATACCAGTGCTCCAGCAATGATAGCATAGTCTCTGTATTTGCGATAATAACGTTTTTGAACCACTAATTGATCATTATTATATAACGTTTCATTAACCGTATTAGGGTCGTTATCATTAGCATATTTTAAATTATCGCTATAATATTTGTATTTAATTTGATTGGTTACTCCCCAATATCCCAAGCCACCAAGTGCTACATAAATAACGGGAGCTTTCCAATACTTGCGATTGTATATTTGTCCCAATCCAGGTAAGCAAGCACTCATGATGGTTGCTTTTCTGGCAGAAGAATAAATAGCTTTTTTTACAGCGCGTTTATTTTGAATGGAGTCTTTTTTAACTTCAATATTTAAAGAGTCATTTTGCTGAGCATGCATACACACACTGCCAATAAATAATAAAATATTTAGTAATAAAAGTTTCACCTAATCAAAAATAATCACAAGAAGCAACGGTTGTTATTTCTTGTGATTAGTGGTTAGTTAATTTATGTCAAAAAAAGATAAAATGTGTTCTAATTCAGTATCGTTGCTAAAGCTCAAAGTAATAGAGCCAGCGCCTTTTGGATTGCGTTTGAAGTCGAATGATTTACTGAAAATTTTCTCTAATTTTTTTGCTATTTGTTTATCCTCAATTGTTAAAGGTTTTTCTACACGAGTGGTTTTAGGTTTAAATGCTAATTTTTCTCCACGTGCTAATTCTTCAACCTGACGTACTGATAATTCGTTTTCAACTGTCATTGCAAAAATGGCTAGTTGTTTATCTTCATTATCTACGCTTAATAAAGCGCGTGCATGTCCCATTGAAATATCTTTGTCACGAACTGCTTTTTGAATAACAGCTGGTAATTTTAATAAACGTAAAAAGTTAGTAACTGTACTACGTTGCTTATTTACTTTTTCGCTTAACTGTTCTTGAGTTAAATTACACTCATCAATTAAACGTTTGTAGCTTAACGAAACTTCAATAGGGTCCAAGTCTTCACGTTGAATGTTTTCTATTAAACCCATTTCCAACATTGCCTGATCGTTGGCTACACGAATGTAAGCAGGTATTTCTGTTAGCTGTGCTAATTGTGAAGCTCTGAAACGACGTTCACCAGAAATTAATTGGTATTTATCATAACCTAGTTTGCGAACTGTTATTGGCTGAATAATGCCATGTTGCTTAATAGATTCTGATAATTCTTGTAATGCAATTTCTTCGAAATTAGTACGAGGTTGAAACGGATTTGTTTCAATATCTTTTATTTTGATGATAGCAATAGAACCCACTACTGGAGAGCCTTCTCCACTTTGTTTGGTTGTAATATCTGTTTTAGCATTTTCTAATAATGCACTTAATCCTCTTCCTAATGCTGGTTTTTTATTTGTACTCATTTATATTTAAGATTTATGATTTGTGATTTAAGAATTTTTTGTTTTAAAATCTTAAATCAAATTTCTTACTTCTAACTTATTTTATCCTTCGTTAAATTCTGATTCTTCTTGTGTAAATGTCATCGTACGGTCTTCGTCACTTATTTTTGTTAAGCCATTGCGTTGTAAAATTTCGCGAGCTAAGTTCAAGTAGTTTAAAGAGCCTTTTCCAACCGCGTCGTGCATAATAATTGTTTTACCATGACTTGGAGCTTCGGCTAATTTTGTGTTACGTTGAACAATTGTATTGAATACCATGTTTTGGAAGTGCATTTTTACTTCTTCCACTACTTGGTTTGCTAATTTTAAACGTGGGTCATACATCGTTAATAAAACACCTTCAATGTCTAACTCAGTATTAATGTGGGCCTGAACTAACTTAATAGTTTGTAATAATTTTCCCATTCCTTCTAATGCAAAGTACTCGCATTGAACAGGGATAATAACACTATTAGATGCCGCTAATGA
>JBBIUW010000471.1:0-2687 GCA_037440045.1 Sphingobacteriaceae bacterium | reverse complement strand
AAATCTTTTGTGAATGAAGAGTTAAATATTCGCTGGTCCTTAAATCCTATGAGGTATGAATATTTTGATTTTTTTCCAAAAAAAACCGAAATATCATAATTCATATTTGCCCCCATTACATTCATTGCTTTCATAGATTTGTCAGAAGCATCTTTGGTTCCTTTATCTATATAACCACCTAAAATAAATTTATTTAATAAAGAGTTATAAATTCCATTTGAACCAAATTCATATTCTCCATTTATGGAAACACTTCTTCCTGTTTTTTCAAAATTTAAAAATTCAGAGTTGTATTGCGAGAATACAGCTAACGATAGGAATATAAATAAAATAGATATACGTGTTTTCATTATTTAGATACAGCTTTATAATTTATGAAAGCACTTACAATTAAATCCAAGTAACTATCTTCTTTAATTTTAATTGGTGTTGGTTGATTAGGTAAATATAGGTAGCTCACAAATTTTATTTGTTTGCATTGACTTAATTTTTCAATTTTTGCATTGTCAAAGTCTGCTTCTAATTTAGAATCTACATAATTTAAAACAACATTATTGATATCTGTTACAGCTGCCTCTATAACATTTTGACCAGGATAAAATAAAGAATCAATAATCTGGTTTTGATCGTTTAACATATACCCTTGTACTTGAGCTTTAAACGGATAATTATTTCTGGCAGAAAGATTTATGGTACAAGAATTAGCATTTGATAATTCTTTTAATTGTGTTAAATCAACCTTTGAGTAATTTACCAAACTAAAATAATCAGCCGACAAAGCTAAAGGAATATCAATATCAGCTGTTACTTTCAATCCTCTTCCGTAATAGGCAAAATCGTTACCTGATGAAATATTGCCCAATGGGTTTAATTGTCCTGTTACACTATAGCCCAAATAATTTGGTAAATTTTCTAAAAAGGGATTTAAGTTAGAATTAGAAGAATTAATATTGATTTGTTTAATCCAAGGAAATACAGGATTTGAAGGATTGTTAGTTTTATTAGCTCTATTAACATTTATAGATTGTAATAAATTTCCTGAATTTAAAGTAACAACATTAGGAGGGGATGTTTTAATAGAACGCATGTTGTTAATGCTACTAGTCATTTCAACCCCAAATTCATTTACTATTCTAAAATTGATGGAAGATTGTGAAAGTAAAAAGTTACTAGTGCTAAAATTATTTAAAAAACCAAAAGAAGATGAATCAGGTCCAAAAGATAAATTTTGTTGACCAAAGTAGCCTTGAATGTATTCAGGTACAATATCCACAAACGAAAGCTTAATGGTTAAGCCTTGACCTGGTAAAAGGTTATCAGCAACACCTGAACTTGCAGTACTAATGGTATAGGTTTGTACCAATGTATTTATTTTATTCCCTGAAATTCCAGTTAAGTTAATATTATAACCATCTAAGGGATATGTTTTAGTTAAAGTTGAACTTCCAGCTACTATTTGATTGACAGTTAATTGATTTCCATATAAACTTGCAGAGTTGATAATGTAATCAAATTGTAATGGTTGGGCATATGTGTTTGTATATTCAATCTTTAAAAATCCTTTTTTAACAATGGCTTTATTTAATTCTACACCATTATTAACATCAAAAGTTACCTCTTTATCAGTAGATAAAGCATTTGAATATATTTGAACGCCAGGATTTAAGGAAGTTGCAAAAGGTATTAGATAACTTAAGTCAATAGTTGTATCAGGGAGTTTAACCAAACTATCCATTGTATAGCTAATTAAATCTCTGCTAAAAGCAATATGTAACAAGCCAGATGCGTCAGGCTGAAAAATTGTATCACCAAAAAAATTACTAATATTTAAATGGCTTCTGGCAATTGGAATAGCTGCATCAACATCCCAGCTGGTTTCTTTTTTACATGAGTAAAAAAAAGTGGACATTAAGCATGATAATATTAATGTTTTTTGTACTAATCGCATATTACAAACTTACCTTTTTTTTAACATAATAACAATCAAATATTTGGCAAAGTTTTTGTTTCAAAAAAGAAAAAGAATATTACTTTTGCTTCGATGCTTTATTCATTCAGATTTTATGTTAGTTGGATAATTGCTGCAGTTTTAATGTACGTAGCATTTTATTTTTGGCATGGCGTTTTTTTAAACGACTTGAATCGCATCTCTTTTTCTAAAGCTTTATTTCTGGGTCTTGCTGCATTAGTTTATTTGGTTATTTCTTTTGTACTTTATCGTACTTACGAATCAAAATTACTATGTAAATATATCAGTCATGCAATACTTAGAGGTATAATAAGTGGTTTTATTATTGGATTTATTTTATTTTCTTTAGTAACAGTATTGGGTATTTCATTTACTAAAAATGTAAATTTCACATACATCATAGCCGATTGTGCTTGGCAAATAGCCGAACAAGTTTTAGGGGGAATAGTTATAGGTTTAGGTAAATTAATAATTTTTGAACCTATTCCTGATTTAGTTCACAGAGACTAATAACCATATTTGTCGCCCCATCTTTCCTTTAAAAATTCTCTTAAGTCTCTTTCTCTGGAATACTCAGATGGATTGTAAAATGCTGTTCCGCTAATTTCGTTTGGTAAAAATTCTTGTTTAACAAAATGATTGTCAAAATCGTGTGCATATTTATACTCGTCACCATACCCCAATTCCTTCATTAGTTTAGTTGGTGCATTTCTTAAAT
>JBBIUW010000470.1:0-2689 GCA_037440045.1 Sphingobacteriaceae bacterium | reverse complement strand
AATTAATTTTCATTGGGCAGGTCTGTTTGTTTCAAAAATTAGTAACTTGGTGCTATAAACAAACATTGCGGTAACTCGCTGCGAAAAGCAGCGCCTAGCAGCGATACGTTAGTAGTAAGCAAGCCGAGACAGAAAACAAATACTCACAAGCGACACACATTTCGACCGCTCTTCTAACGCTCATTCACAAAAAACTTTTTTCGGACATAGCAACAGTTTGTTCCAAGACAAACATTCATGCGGACAGCCGACAAATCCATTACTCAGACGGGTTACAACTTTCCAAAGTTTTTCGTGCCGAAGCACACCTGCCAATTCCGACACGCAACGACACCAGAGCAATCCGTATTTGTTTTTTAATTCCACGTAGACAACTAAAAGTAAAAAAACATATTCGGTTGACTCTCGGCGAGACTCAACCGGAACGTGGCTTGCCAACTACTAACAGCGGCTACAACTTACGCTTGCAGACATCAAAGCATTTGCAAAAATTTCGGCAGAAAATTATTTTCATTTTGCAAATGGCCACTAAACATTTATCTTTAAAAAAACATTTCGGTAGACAACGGTTTCAAAAAACGCAAGTTGTAGCCGCAAAACGTTATAGCCAAGCGGTTGACGAGAACCGAAAAAAACTCCTAATGACAATTTTAATGTTTGGTTATGTGAAAAATTGCATTACATTTGTTTTATAAAAAATCATAACAGCGCTCTACTGAATTAGAGTAATATTAAATCATCATACAATGAAAAAAGTATTTCTAACATTATCACTTGCATTAATATTTAATGCGCTTTCAGCATTGCCTACATTTATTTGTACTTCTCAAGGGTATTTATTTTACACTTATTGGTACTATGATTCTCAAGGTAATTTAGCCTATACATTAGAAAGTCAAGGACCTGGTTCTTGTACTGGTGGTCCATGGACAATGTTTGCAGTTCCTATAAGTTCAGGTCTTGACGAAGGAACATTAGCTACTGCAACAGAACACGACAAGTTTAATCAAATAAGTATTCCATTTGAAGCAAGTGCAGATGCGTTAAAAGAAGCTGTTGCTTTATCTGGTAAAGCCCCTATTAAAGTAATATCATTCGACCCAAATAGAATTAATCTAAAGTGGGCAAAAAGTATTGCTGCGTCTAATAACTTATCGATTTATACTTTATTATTAAAAGACCACCCTTTTAATAATAGTATGAAATTCGATTTATGGTCAGTTAAAGATCAAACAATTAAAGTTTCTTTAATCAGTACAGTTACTGGAAATGAAGTATGGACTACTGATATGAATTTAAGTGAAGGGAAAAATGCTAAAAGTAATATTCATTTCGGCAATTCTCTTTCCGGAAATTACATCTTAAAAATCATTTCAGATAAAAACACAATAAGCAAGCCCGTGTTAATTAAATAATTAATAAAGCAAAGGAGATTGTAACCAATCTCCTTTGCTTTATTTATATAAATCCCTATGAAATTAAAAATATTAGTAATTGTAATTTCAACTATTACATTATTATCTTGTTTAAGTACAGAATCTGTTTCTGGCAATTCAGAACAGTTAGTTAATACTAACGGCGTATATATTGCAATAAACAACTATTCAAATACGTTCACTAAAAAAAATGATACAGTAATTCCTGTAAAATCAATTAGAGTTATTCGTTTTTTAAGTCAAAACAAAGCTATCATTGTTCCCGATAATATATCTGAAAATGAAATTTTTAATGATGTAAAAATCAAAAAACTTTACGATTGGTGTTTAGACTTTGAAAAGAAAAACCCTAGTGATAAATCGTTCATTTATGTCAATCCAAAGTTTGTTAATGATTCAATCTTTTTTGAACAACAATCCCCAGAAGCTAATATTGTATATAGTGGGATAAATTATAAAGATTCAATTTCTTTATCATATAGTATAGTAAACAAATACAGTACAAGTGGTAATAAAATGAATCCTAAATTTATGAACTTCAAGTTCTATAAAATAAATAATTAGCATTTTATTTTTTCCATTGACACTCTTTAATATATTCAGGTAAACTCTTTCGCATAATTTACTTCTGTGTATGCAGACACGTAAACTATGTGAAAACTAAATACAACCGCCTAGGCTATAACACACGCTTTATTCAATTTGGGCAGACATCAAAGCATTTGCAAAAGCGGTCGCTCCGCGAAAGAATTTATTTGTGCTTTGCAAATGTCTATTAAACATAGTATCATTGTCAGTAATATTTCGGTAGACAAAGTTTCAAACTCCAAACTGAAATAAAGCGCGAAAACGTTATGTTCCATGCCCGCAGACAAAAATAATGACGACTAAAATCAAATTTTGAAATGATGTTTGATACAGACATTGAAAATAATTTTATTAACGAACTCGAATTGTTTTTCAAGACAATTGACAAATCAAATTTTTACCAGAAGGAAAAATACGACAGGATAATTGAAATTATTCATAGAAATCACGAGAAAATCAAAAATGCTGACAAGACCATTGAAATATATAGCTCTGTGAATACAGACAATTTTTCTGAGTGGCAAGAAGATATTTACATTGACATCCAAGAAAGGTTAACAGGTTTTTCTTCATATATGAATAAAATAGACCTTCATTAAAACTGCTTTAGTATTGTGGCGTGCACGAAACATAACAGCACCTAAAACTTATGCGGGCAGAAGCAC
>JBBIUW010000469.1:0-2689 GCA_037440045.1 Sphingobacteriaceae bacterium | reverse complement strand
GATGCTAGGCGGTGTAATGGGTACACCAAAATCGAGAAATAATTTACTAAAAATAGATAAAAACAACGGTAATGTAATTTGGGATAAAAAATATGGTACTGCTGGTAATTTTACTGAATTATTAAAAGTTGATGAACTTGATAATGGCAATTTAATGGCTGTTGGGCTACATGTTACGCCGTATGTTGGGCCCAAACCAACAGGGGCTTATGTTACACATATTATAACTACTAATAGTGTAGGAGATAGTTTGAGTTACCAAACAGTGTTTGCTGATTCAAGCTCTAAAAATAATCGTTTACGAGATTTTTGTAAAACCAATACAGGTTATTTTTTTGTTGGCGATGCAACTGATGTTTCTATTTCCAACCAACAAAACTGGTTAATAAAATCGGATACAAATATTTGTTTTTTATCTAATTGCCCATCACAAACTGCTATCGAAACATTTATGAGTAATAATGATGTGAAGATTTATCCTAATCCATCTTCCTCTATTTTTAATATTATTGATGTTAAAAATCAATTTCAAAATGCAGTTATATCTATAAAAAACAACTTGGGTCAAAGTGTATTATTAGTTCCTTTTTCTAACCAACTAGATTTATCAAATCTTAGCTCTGGATTGTATTTTTTAACTATTGAAGATAAGACTTGTAAAAAGTCTATAAAGATTATAAAATTATAATACATTTTAATGCATTAAAAATTTTTATCTTAATATTATCATTCAATTACCTCAACATCGCTCCGCGTTTCACTAAATAAGTTTGTAAAACTACATCAAAGCCTTGGTTAATGTCGGCTTCTACAAAATCAATTTTGTATTGTCCACATTTGAGCTTAATGGCTTCGGTGTATTCATGTATTTTTTTCAAATACATGTTTTTTACTTCGTTGGGATTTAATTTTATTTCTTCTTTCGTTTCTATATCAATAAAGTGATAAGGTCGGTTTTCAAATTCAAAATCCAATTCCTGTTTTTTATCGGCTACATGAAATACGACCACATCATGTTTCTTGTATTTTAAATGTTGTAAGGAAGCAAAAATAGATTCTAAATTAGATTGATCTTCAAACAAATCACTAAAAATAACTACCAACGAACGACGATGTATAATCTCTGCTATCTGGTCTAAAGCCTTTGCTGATTCGGTTGTAGAAGCTTCTTTATATTCTGTTTTATTTAATAGTTCTTCCAACTCATGATACATCAATTTTTGTTGTGTTGGGTTACTTTTAGCAGGATAATGTTTATGAATGTCTTTATCAAAAAATGTAATACCAATAGCATCACGTTGATTTTTTAATAACTGTATTAAAGCTGCTGCTGCATAAACCGAGAACGTTAATTTATTCATCGCTCCTTGTTTTCTTTCTAATGGAAATAACATAGAGTTAGATGTATCAATAATAATTTGACAGCGTAAATTTGTTTCTTCTTCGTAGCGCTTAATAAAAAGCTTATCTGTTTTCCCAAACAATTTCCAATCAATATGCTTGGTGCTTTCGCCTTTGTTATAAATACGATGCTCGGCAAACTCAACTGAAAAACCATGAAACGGACTTTTGTGTAAGCCAGTAATAAAACCTTCTACTACTTGTTTTGCAAGTAATTCGAGTTTTGAAAAAGGTTCTATGAGTTCGCGGTTAATCATTGATATAAAAATACGATTTAATTAGTGTTTATTCAATAAGATTTAAAAGTAGTTTTTGTCACTTCGAGTAGAAATGCCTGTTCCTGCATTTCGTATCGAGAAGTTCATTTCATATCTGTTCTCGATACTGAAAAATGAAAGGAGTCGCATTTTTCAACTCGAACTGACACTACTCTATAACCTGTAACAAAAAAACCCCCGAGTAAACTCGAGGGCTTCTTTGATTAATTAGTTAAGCTAATTATTTTCCTTTGTTAACGTTTGTAGCTAACTCAGTACCAGCTTTAAATTTAACTACTTTTTTAGCAGCAATTTTAATTTCTTTACCAGTTTGAGGGTTACGACCAATACGTGCAGCACGTTTAGCAACTGAGAAAGAACCGAATCCTACTAATGAAATTCTGTCTCCTTTTTTTAATGCTTTTCCAACTGCTTCGATAGTTGAATCTAATGCACGACCTGCATCAGCTTTAGTTAATTTTGCTCCGTTTGCGATTGCTTCGATTAATTCTGCTTTGTTCATTTTGTTTTGTTTTTAAGGGTTAAACTTTTTTAAATTAATTACACTACAAATGTATACGCTAAAGCCTATTTGTCAAGTGTTTTATAAAAAAAAGTGCTGGTTTTGTTAATAAATAGGCTGTTTGTTAATAAATACGCCCTGTAACTCTATTATAATGGGCATTTCCCTTATCGCAAATCTGTAAAATGTCTGATAATAACCTTTTTGAACCCTTAATAAGTGTGATTTACTATTAATAAAGCGTTTACTATATATAAATGTAACTTAAATTTCATATACATATATGTATAGTACAAATTATTTAGTTCTCGACTTCGCTCGAACTGACAGGCATAGGAATTTTATTTAAAAATGATTGGTCTCGAAATTCAGTAATATCAAGCAAGTACACGTTATATAAATTTCAAACCATCATCGGGTTTAAAGCCACGTAAAAAATCTTCTACCAACATTCTTTTTTTACCAGCCATTTGCAATTCTTTGATATGGATGTAACCATTGCTACAAG
>JBBIUW010000468.1:0-2694 GCA_037440045.1 Sphingobacteriaceae bacterium | reverse complement strand
TTGGAACATGTCCAAAATGTGGGATGCAATTAACTAAAGTTATTGTTAAGAAAGATGAGCAGGTAACAGAAAAAAAAGAAAAAAGAAAAATGGGTGGCATGGGAATAACAATGATTGCTATGATGGCTGCAATGATGGGTGGTTTGGCAGTATTTATGGGAATGTACTAAACATTACTAACATATAATTAAAAAGGAAGAAAAAATGAAAACACTAATTTCAAAAATCGCTTTAGCAGTTTTTACTGCAAGCGTTGTATTTTATGGTTGTTCTAAGAACACAAATATTTCAGAACAAGAAAAGCACGATATACTTGACAAACAGGATAATCAAACGATGGTTTCAATACAGACTGAAACAAATCATTCCAAGTCATATAACGAAATGCTTGTTTTGTATCATGATAGTTTAACTATGTCAACAAGTGCTGCTTTTACAGCACATTGCAATGATATGATGCACTATTATGATAACCTGTATCACAACTCTGTTTCAATGTGTCAGGGATATGACAACCACTTAAACAACATTCACACTTGTGGCATGATGAGTAACTGCCAGTCTATGATGGGTGGCAGCAATGGAGGGATGATGGGTAACAATAGTGGTGGAATGATGGGAAGCGGTAGTTCATCATTACATTGTTCTATAATGACTATGATTCAAAATAATTGCACAACCGTTGATGACCTGAATAATAAACACACTAAATATTGTCTGAGATAAAATTTCTTGTTTTTTGCTTCAAATATATTCTCTTTTAGAAAAAATTTTAAAACACAATTTACACCATTTCCAAAGGAGGCAAATTGCACATAAAATGAAAAAGGCTGCTTTTTTGAGCAGCCGGAGTAAAATAAGAAAGCACACCTTTTTAGATGTGCTTTCCTGTAAAGTGGAGAATACCGCACCACAAACATTCAACAACCTCACCTTTCAATTACCTCATGTTAATAGCATTACTCTATAAAATCAACAATATCAATCATTACACAAAGATAGTATTAATTTAATAGAATTTAAAGAAATTGAATTAAGTGGGCTAAATGTGGGCTAAGTATGGACTAAAATTCTATATTTGTACTATGGCTACAATAAAATTCATAATCCAAAGCAATTCAGATACTGCTGGAATCTACGTTAGATTGAAGGATGGGCGGTTATTTGATGTAAAAGCGAAAACCAACTTTATAATTGATTCTAAGGATTGGAAGTGCGAAAACGTTAAAACCAAAAATAGCGATAATAAGAAGACATTCAGTTTTAAGGCTGGTATGCCAAATGGTAAAAGTGAAAGCTCAAAGCAGTTAATAATTGAACTTCATCGGTTTAGAACAAATCTACTTGAACATTATAATAAGAAGACGAATAAACTTGAGATCAATACACAATGGTTAAAAGACTTCATTAATCCTCCTGTGCAAGTTGTGGAGGTTTCTAATAAGTTAGTGGAGTATATTGAATATTATGCTTTACACAAAAAGAATGATATAAGTAAAGCCAGTTATAAGAAGCTATTTGTGATTAAACACCTACTTGAAAGATTTCAAAAGGAAACGAAGTCAGAATATCTAATAAAGGATATCGACATGAATTTCAAACTTCATTTTGAAACATATTGCTTAAAGGAGAACTATGCACCTAACACAATTGCCCGAACAATCAATTTTATTAAAACTATTCAAGAACGAATAGGATTGAAACCAATTATCAGCTTGATGATATCACTACTAAATATCTTTCCGTTGAAAAAATCTATTTGGATTTAAGTGAACTAAAGAAGATTGAAAATGTGAAATTAGAATCGGATAATCATTTAAATGCTAGGGATTGGCTTCTTATCAGTTGCGAAACAGGACAAAGGGTTTCTGATTTCCTTCGATTTAACAAGGTTCAGATTCGTTATGAGGGGGATAAACCTTTGATTGAATTTACTCAGGTTAAAACAGATAAAACAATGACTGTACCTCTTAGTAAGAAGGTAATGGCAATACTAAAGAAAAGAAAAGGTGAGTTCCCGAAAGAAATGAGCGATCAAAAGTATAACCTCTACATAAAAGAAGTTTGTAAATTGGCTGGATTAACTCAGAAGGTTAAAGGAAGTCGTAAGAATCCTGAAACAGACAGAAAAGAAACAGGGGTATTTGAAAAATGGCAACTAGTAACATCTCACATTGGTAGGAGGTCATTTGCAACCAATAATTATGGAAGAATACCCACTTCTTTATTGATTGGAGCTACTGGTCATAGTACAGAAAAAATGTTCTTGGAGTATATTGGTAAGTCAGATACTCAGAAGGCTATTCAGTTAGCAGAGTACTTTTAATTAAAAGGCATAATTAGATTAACTTTCTTAATAGAAAATCATATTCAAAATACTATCAATAAAGGGATTTGATATAAAGCGAATTAGTATAGCCGAAAATCATTTTAAACCGTAAAAATGCCACAGGGATAACCTCGTCCACATTCAAACACAGAAAAAAATCCTAAATCAAAACCACTCACCTATTTATAACTCGATTTCCATTTTTTCAGTATATCCCCCGATAATATGGTATTATGCGAGTAGGAAACACATGCACTATTGAAATACTATGATAACAAGGAAATAACTCTTTCTTTGATCCCAGCTTCTTTGATTCCAAAGTTAAGGTTACACTTGATAAAATTGGTACGGTGGATCATTAAATG
>JBBIUW010000467.1:0-2696 GCA_037440045.1 Sphingobacteriaceae bacterium | reverse complement strand
AAGAAAGTAATGATGAAATATTAGTACTTAAAGAAGGGGTTGATGAAGCAAATTTTTCGCAATACTTATATGAATATATTGAGTTAGCAGTTCCGAGCAGAAGAGTACCATGTGAAGATGAAGAATTAGATATAGACGTTGAGTGTGACGAAGAAACACTAAATAAATATAACGAACTAAAAATTGAAGAAGAACCAAGTGAAAATCCTGAATGGGATAAATTAAAAAATATAAAGTTTAACAATAATTAAAATTAAATACCATGCCTAATCCAAAACGAAAACTATCCAGATCACGTAGAGACTCTCGTCGTTCGACTTACAAAGCTCCAACAATGACGATTGCTAAAGATACAACAACAGGTGAAGCACATTTATTTCACCGTGCACACTGGTTTGAAGGAAAACTTTACTACAAAGGAAAAGTAGTAATGGAAAAAGCAGCTAAAGCTTAATCTTTTTGAATAACATATATTCAAAAACCTCCTTGTTTTTTACAAGGAGGTTTTTTTGTTTAAACTCATGCAACCTGAAACAAAGCATCATACTATTTGTGAGCGCTGTAAACAGCCATTTATTTGTAATCCAACAAATATTGCGGCTTGTGCATGTTCAAAAATTGAATTAACTGCTGATGAAATAACCTACATTTCAAAACACTATTCTAATTGTGTTTGTAATACTTGTTTATTACATTTAAAAGATGAATTTTTAGCGCAGAAATGATTTTTATACCTTTTAAAATACCATTTTTTTCAAAGTCGTGTAATGTAAAAAATCTCTTTTTGATTCTGCTCGTTACCGTAAAGTCCTATGCTCAAATAGACACTTCAAAAATATACGTAAAAACTCCTGACATGATTTATAAAGGAGTTAAAATTGGAAACAAACAGCTATTGAATTTAGTTAAGCAATACCCATTTACTTCAACCAAAAGCAACTTATTGCACTCTCATAAACAACTCAGAAGAAATAACGCAATGAGAATAGTTTTCGGCATATACTCAGCACCAACTGCTCTTTTAGGAGTTACCTTATTAGCCTCAAGTTCTGATAGTAATCCCTCAAAATCTCTTTCAGCTTTTGCAGGACTTGTATTTATGAGTGCGAGTATAACAACAATCAGTATTTCCCAATTTTGTAATTACAGATATCATAAGAAAAAAAAGCATATTATTGTAACATACAATCAATTCCAATGATTTTTACATCTTACAACAATATTATTAGTCCACTTGGATTTTCTACTCAAGAAAATTATCAAGCCGTTTCTAATTCTATCGTGGGAGTACAAAAAATAAAACTACCTTTTTCGCAAGATGAATTTTGTGTTGCAAAAATTAGTGACGACAAAATTCAAGAACATCTTTCAAAAATCAAACATGCTGAAACTCATACAAAGCTTGAACAATTAAGCATTTTGTCTATTCAGAATGTTATCAACCAAAGTGGTATAAATCCAAAAGACAATCGCACGTTACTGATTTATTCTACAACTAAAGGCAATATTGATATCTTGTCCTTCGACTACGCTCAGGATAACAAATATAAAGGAATAGATTCTAAAAGAGCTTATTTATCAGTATTTGCCAAACATTTACAAAATCACTTTCAATTTACACACACGCCTATTGTATTATCAAACGCATGTATTTCTGGTATTTTAGCCATTATCATCGCCAAACGTTTTATTGAACAAGGAGCTTATGATAATGTGTTAGTGTGTGGCGGAGATATTTTATCGGAGTTTACCATCAGTGGTTTTAAATCATTTAATGCGTTAAGTAACGAACCAAGCAAGCCATTTGATGCAAACAGAGTAGGTATTAATTTAGGTGAAGCTGTTTCAACTATTTTAATCACTAACCAAAAAGAATTAGCCACGCCATACAATACTCAAATTGTGAGCGGCGCTTCGGCAAACGATGCAAACCATATTTCTGGTCCGTCACGAACAGGAGATGGCTTATTTCAATGCTTAACTGAAACTTTAAAAAATGGTAGCATAACTAATATAGGTTTTATTTCTGCACACGGCACAGCAACACCATTTAATGATGAAATGGAATCTATTGCTTTTGATAGAGCTGGTTTAAATTCCATTCCTGTTAATAGTTTAAAAGGTTACTATGGTCATACATTAGGTGCAGCTGGCGTTTTAGAAACGGTGTTATCATTAGAATCAATGAAGCATCAGCACTTAATAAAATCCGAAGGATACGAAACAAAAGGTGTGAGCGGAGATATTACGATGATAGAATCGCATCAAAATAAAATCTTTTCCTCTTTTATAAAAACAGCATCAGGCTTTGGTGGATGTAATGCTGCCGCATTATTTAAAAAAATATAGAATGAACGAAATTACATCATACGCACATATCAAGCATAACCAAGTATATGTTAATGGTGAGATTGAATTTCAATCTGATAAATCATTAAGTCTGGCTGAGTTTTTATCTGAAGCATACAAAGCCTTAAGCGTAAGCTATCCTAAGTTTCATAAAATGGATGCGCAATGTAAACTGGGGTTTTTATGTACAGAGTTTGCTTTAAAGGGAACTAATTTTTTGACTGAAAATGATTTATCAAAAACAGCAATTGTTTTATCTAATGCCGCATCAAGTTTAGAAACAGACAGAGTACACCAACATTCTATTGACGATAAATCAAATTATTTTCCGTCTCCTGCTGTATTTG
>JBBIUW010000466.1:0-2697 GCA_037440045.1 Sphingobacteriaceae bacterium | reverse complement strand
GCAGTTGAGGCATCTTCTTTAGGTGCAATATGCACAATTGTTGGAAGAGATATTGACAAACTGAAAGAAACAGCTAGTTTATGTAAAACCGAATCTCAAATAATTGTGTGTGATTTAACCAGCTATGATGATGTGAAAAAAATGATGGCGCAACTTGGTAAAATGGACGGTATAGTTCATGCTGCTGGTATAACTTATCCTAGGCCTATTAAATTTTTAAAGCCTGAGCATATTCATAAAATTTTTGACATAAACTACACCGCTCCAGTGTTATTAACTTCGCTGCTTTTGCAGACAAATAAAATAAACGAAGGAGCCTCTTTTGTTTTTATATCATCAGTGTCGTCTCAGCATCCCTATTTTGGAGGATCTATGTATGTAAGCTCTAAGGCAGCATTAGAGGCTTTTAGTAAATCAGTGGCTATAGAGTGTGCTCCCAATAAGGTTCGCTCTAACGTTATAAGACCTGGTTTAGTAAATACCAGAATGCTTATAGAAACAAAAGATGCAGGAACGGATGAGAATTTTGAAAATTATGAAAAACAATACCCTTTAGGATTTGGAATGCCTGAGGATGTTGCTAATGCCACTTGCTACTTACTTAGTAAAGAAGCTAAATGGATTACAGGTAGTGAATTAAAAATGGATGGAGGGCTAGTTTTAAATAGTAAAAAAGTATGAGTTCAATAATTTATAGTATTGTTATACCAGTTTATGATGCCGAAAATTCATTAACAGCTTTACATCAAAGTATTTGTGATTTTTTTCATGACAGCTATACCTTCGAAATTATTTATGTTAACGATTGCAGTAATGATAATAGTTGGAATGTTTTAAAAAAAATAAAATCGCAAAATAAAAATGTTACCATTATTAATTTTAATAAAAATTTCGGGCAACATGCTGCAACTATTTGTGGATTTAAATATGCCCAAGGAGAGTTTATTGTTACAATTGATGATGACTTAGAAGCACATCCAAATGAGATAGAAAAATTAATTTTATCTCAAAAAAAATCTGATGCAGATTTGGTATATGGAATTTATCCTAAGCTAAATCAATCGTTGCTTCGAAAAACACTTACATCTGTATATAAATTTTTGTCAAAAGTTGAAGGCATTAAAAAGGGCAAGGGAAGTAGTTTTCGATTATTGAAAAATACACTAGCAAAAAAACTATCAAATAATCATAAACAGTTTGTTTTTATTGATGAATTATGCTTGTGGTATACTTCAAAAATTGATTTTGTGACAACTGAACCTAATAAAAATTATATTGATAAAAAAAGATACAGCATCATTAATTTATTTTCGTTAACAGCTAATGTTGTATTGTTTTCATCTACATTTCCATTAAAGTTAGTTACAAGAATAGGAGTTACTTTGTCTATAGTTAATTTTTTAATAGGATTGTATTATTTAGTAAAAAAAATACTTTTAAAAACAAATGTTGATGGATATACTTCACTTATTGTGAGTATTATGTTTTCAACTGGATTAATTATATTTTGTATAGGCATTATTGCTCAATATTTATCACAAGTATTAAAATCGATTAATAATGCACCGTGTTATAGTGAAAGCGAAGTGTTATGATTGTTTTAGAGCAATATGGAGTTAAGCTTACTCGACTTCAAGAAAAAGATATAGAGCTGGTAAGGTATTGGCGAAATCAACATGATATTGCCAAATATATGGAATACCGAAACTATATCACACCTCAAGCACAGATTAATTGGTTTAAAAAAATAAATAATCCATATAATTATTATTTTATTATTGAGTATGATCATAAAAAAGTGGGATTGATAAACTCTAGAGATTATAACACAGAAGAAGGTTTTGCCGAAGGTGGTATTTGTTAAACTTTGTTTTTTATGAATTAAAAATGAGTACAATATCAATCATTCGAATTTTAAAAAACAATCAAAAGGCTATAAATTATAATAAAATGATTGGTTATAAATTACTGCCCAATCAGGATAATGTCCTGAATCAATTATATCAATTAAATATTGATGATTATAAAATACATGGAGCAAAACTTAACAATGCAGCAGCTATGCTGAATAAAGGCAATCATACATTAAGATATTACGGAGAGGTTTGTGCTCAAAATATTGATGAAGTTAATCAACTACTTAATAGGAAGCATATCTAGTGGAAAGTACCCTTTGTTAAAGGCATTTATCCATTGTTGTTTACTTGCAAAGGATAATAAAAAAGGATCATCTATATTCTCAATTTTATACTTTGAAATTTCGTGTGCGGTATATCCCCATAAAGGATTTGGAATATCAAACATAAGCACTACTCTATTACTGTCTGAATTATTCCATGCCTCATGTTCAAATGAATCGTCAAAAATTAATAACTCACCTTCTTTCCAATGTTTTACTTCGTCGCCAACTCTTAATGCGCAAAGTTTTTCATTAGGGACAATTAATGGTAAATGGCAGCGTAATACCATTTTAGAATATCCTTTGTGAGGTAATATTTTTGTTTTTGCTTCAATATTCGAAAAATCACATGATAAAATTTCCGGAATACTGTAAATTAATTCAGCTGTTTTAGGACATTCTTTGGCATGGGATAAAAATTTCATATTAAAAAAAATGAAAGAAAACACCTTCCATGCTTTTTGTTGTTCCGATTTTACATAGTGTGGGAATGTTTTTAACCACTGCTCCTCTTCATT
>JBBIUW010000465.1:0-2700 GCA_037440045.1 Sphingobacteriaceae bacterium | reverse complement strand
CCTAATTTCGGACTTAAACCAAATAAAGGAATTAAATGATCTGTGGCAATAGCTTGTGCTTCTTGTGTTTTAGCATTTATCATTGATACTGACTCTAATTTACCGTTTCCAGCAACAGCCGTTAAATTAGTGTTTAGTAATAATTTGATTTTGCCTTCTTCTGCCAATTTCATTACTTTATTCACGCTATCAGGTGCTCCTCTAAACGATTCGCTACGGTGAACCAAAGTTAACTCAGAGCATACGTCGCTTAAGAAAATAGACCAGTCTAAAGCACTATCTCCACCTCCTGCAATAACCATACGTTGCCCACGGTATTTTTCAGGATCTAAAATCATATAATTTATACCTTTTCCGTTTTCAAACTGCGTTAAGCCTTCCACTTCTGGTTTACGAGGCTCAAAACATCCTAAACCACCAGCAATAACCACTACTTTAGCATGTACCTCAGTACCCATATTTGTAGTTAAAACAAAGTCTCTTTCTCCTCTTTTTTCAAGTGTTTCAATACGCTCTCCAAAAGTGTAAGTTGGATGAAAAGGCTCAGCTTGTTTTAGTAAGTTATCAACTAAATCTTGAGCTAACACGCTAGGGTAGCCTGGGATATCATAAATAGGTTTTTTAGGGTATATTTCAGATAATTGCCCACCTGCTTGAGGTAAGTAATCAATTAAATGGCAACGCATTTTTAATAATCCTGCTTCAAAAATGGCAAATAAGCCCACAGGGCCAGCTCCTATAATTGCTAAATCAGTTGTAATCATTTCTTGTATTTTAATCAAAAATTCGGGTGCAAAGGTACTAATTAGAACAATATAAAACCCGAATAGTTTAGTGTATTTTATAGGTTTGTATTATCCCCCTCTGGAGGTGGGTAGGGGGAGGTAATGTTCAGTAAATGCTGTCATGAAGACAACTATCAGTTCGTCCCGATAGCTATCAGGATGATTTGAGGTACAAAAGCCGTATCGAGAACGATTTTATAATAAAACATGAGAAAATATGGCATTTTAAAATTTGACGTAAAAATCAAATGGTATCAAATGCGCTCGCATGTGTGGAGATTGTTTGGGCTGTTCGCGAAGCGCTTCAAACAATCGGTTTGATACCGTGCAGATTTTAGTCAAATTTTAAAGAGCCTTGATTTTTTGTTTCTTTTTTATCAAGAAAAAAGAAATTTAGTTTTTTTGTATTTAAAAATATACCACCTCAAAAAGCAATGGAGAGTGCTTACTAAGCATTCAACTCCGGTTGTTCCTTGCAAAAAGCCTGTAAATCATCAAAAAAAATCGTAAATTCTTCTTCAATTTCTTGGTAATTAGCTGTTAAAATTGGGATAGCGAGTTGCAATTCATATCGGTTCCTAATACGGCCACTTAAGTGAGTTAAAACAGTTTCAATGCCGTTTAGGGTAGAGTAGTGGAAAAGGATGTTCCTTTCTGTCATATAACCATAAAAACGTTTGGCATGTTCAGGCAAAAAATCATAGTTTTTTTTAAGAATACCATAAACCTCATTTGCATGATGTTGAAGTGATAGTTCTGAGTATTGTTCAAAGTTTTTGGCTAAATAATGGTCGTAAATAATGTCCATTAAAACACCACTATACTTATCAAAATCTTTACTAAAACGGTGCTTACTGGTTAAAAATAAAGGGTGTGCATCGGTATAAGTATCAATTTTTCGATGTAATCTAATACCTTTAATAACACCTTCTGTCAATCCTTCAAATTGGTTTCCTCTAATAGAGTCGGCAATAAAGTTTCCAATAATTAAATCAGTTTTTTGGTAAGATAAATAACTATGTGCTAAATAATTCAATAGAGGTAATTACGAATTAAGTACGAATATACGACGATTATTACGAATCATTACGAATATACGAATTTGTGTTTGCTAGGATTCGTAAATTCGTTTAAATTCGTAATTATCATCGTATATTAGCAATTCATAATTTATCATTCATAACTCATAACTATTTAAGTGAACACGTTTTTTGGAATTATACAAGACAAGGCAGCTATTTTAAACGAAGATGAATCTTTACACTGTGTTAAAGTATTGCGTCATAAAGTGGGTGACATTATTCAGGTAATTGATGGTAAGGGAACCCGTGCCATTGGTAAAATTGAAGCAGCTCATGCTAAACAATGTGCGGTGAGTTTAACCGAAAAAGAAATTGTAAAACAATCACGTAATTACAAATTACATATAGCTATTGCTCCAACAAAAAATATTGAACGGATTGAATGGTTTGTAGAAAAAGCAGTAGAAATGGGAATTGATGAAATTTCGTTTATCAAATGCAAAAATTCGGAGCGAACAGTTGTAAAAGATGAACGAATAGTAAAGGTTGCGGAAAGTGCCGTAAAGCAAAGTCAGCAGGCTTATATTCCTAAAATAAATCCATTAGTTGATTTCAAGGAGTTTTTAAAGAAAGATACTTCAGATATAAAATTAATTGCTCATTGCGAAAAAGAATCTAAACAACATATTAAACAATACATTGCCGCAAATAAACCGTTTACTGTTTTAATTGGTCCGGAGGGTGATTTTACAAAAGATGAAATTGCTATGGCTTTATCTTCAGGTTATTTACCTGTTGCTTTAGGAGATACCAGATTAAGAACAGAAACAGCAGGATTATATGCTTGCGGAGCATTGGCTGTGATTAATTCCTGATTACAAGATTGTCACTTC
>JBBIUW010000464.1:0-2706 GCA_037440045.1 Sphingobacteriaceae bacterium | reverse complement strand
TTAATAAAAAAAAAATTATTTAGTAATTGTAATTTTTTTGATAGCGTTTACTTCTGAATTGTATACTTTAACAACATACATTCCGCTCGACAAATCAGCTAAATTAACGGTGTTTTGAAAATCTAACTGTTTAATGCTTTTCACTAATTGACCACTGATATTATAAATATCGCATTTTAAATTGCTTGGTGTAAATTGTGTGATATTGATATGTAACATATCTGATGCTGGATTTGGATACACAAAAATATAGTCGGCAAAGTGAGCGTATAAATCTTTAATACCCACGGCGCTACACCCTACCGTTGATGCTTTTAATGCTATACGAGATGGTGTTGTATTTAAAAATGAATACATACGTGCTTTTTGTCCTTTAGTAAACATAGCCATACAGCCATCTGCTGAGTAATCCATATAATTTTCAACCATGTCTTCTGGGTCAACACTGCCCCAATAGGGTGCTTCGTTTGAACAAGAGTTAATCGTTAAATTACAATCAGATTGAGACTTTGCAGCTTGGTTAGGCGTATCATCTACAAAATCAGTAGAGTCGCATTGAGTAGTAGCTGTTGAACCTTGCCCATCATCATCTGCCCAAATGTGGCGCATACCAAAAAAGTGACCAACTTCGTGAATGGTTGTTCTTCCTAAATTGTTTGGTGCTGCTGCAGTTCCAAATCCAAAATATTCACTTTGAATCACAACACCGTCTAAAGCAGGAACTTCGCCAGGAAAGGTAGCATATCCTAAAACGGCTGTAATTCCAAAAATACTCATATCACATACCCAAATGTTTAAGTATTTGTCATTTGGCCATGGATCGTCTCCGTTTGTTGCTGAACTTTTTACTTTATCCATATTTAAAATAGGATCGAAAGAAGCGCTAGTTGGAGCTGACTTACGAATAATACCAGTAGTTGGATTTCCTTGAGGGTCTGTAGCTGCTAAACAAAATTGCATTTCAATATCTGCACCCAAACTATCAAAAATAGCACGCCCTGTAGGGAAATTTGAGTTTTGTAAGCGGTAGCACTCATTTAATAATTGTATTTGACGAACAATTTGAGTGTCGGGAATATTTTGCGCAGCGTTTTTATACACCACATGTACTACCACCGGAATAGTGATAATGGTATTTGTTTTTTTAGAAACACTCGCTTTATTTGATGGATTAGCTAACCAATTTTTAGCGGCAGATTCGGCTGCTATAAAATTAGCATTAGCCAGTTGATTTTGTTTGTGTGCATTGTAAACAGGCATTGTTGCACATTTATCTGCAGATTGAGCTAAACTTAAACCGATAGCAGTAATTGTGAAACAAAGAGTAAGTAATTGTTTTTTCATAGTTTGTAGTGAATGGTTAATGTACAGTAAATATATACAATCCAATCAAAACATAAAAGTTAAACTGATTTTTGGAAATGAGGAGCCGTAAAATAAATGGTGTTTATTCTACGCGTATTTCAGGAGTTGTAAGTACGTTGCTTTTGTTGCCTGCAGCATCTAATAAATAAACTACATACTTAATGTTTTTTATTTTCTTGCTATGTCTCATTTGTTGCAAACGCACGCTAATTTCTCCACTAATGGGTTTGCCTTTATAAGAGTCGGCAGGTGATTTTACAATGTACCCAGTTCTTAGGGTATCATTAAACAATGGACGGAAGTATCCCGTATATATATGTTTTACGGTATCCCAATAATAGTAAGTAATCCACAATTTTTTAGTAGAATCGCCTTCGGTAACACCAATGTCACCATCACCATCCGTAAATTTTACTTGTAAATCAGCCGAATCTCCAACATAAGGATAAAAGGCTTGGTATTCAATTTCGGGTGTAGTAGGATAGGAGTTCTTTTTTACACAAGAGTATATTAGTGCTCCACCAATAAGTGTCGATAATAAATATGTGAAAAATGACGACTTCATAAATAATTCAGTATAAATTTACGAAAAAATAAATAAAAACAAATTGTCTCTACAAAAACGCATACAAAATTTAATGTTGGAGGTAAATTCGCTCACCAATTTAAGCGAAAATGTCTTTAATAATTATGCTATTGAGGTGTTTAAATACCAATATGAGCATAATGCTATCTATCAAAAATATGTAAAAAGCTTACGAGTAAACCTAGATACTATAAATCATTACACACACATACCATTTTTGCCGATTGAGTTTTTTAAGAGTCAAACCATTATTTGTGATGAGGTAAAGCATGATGCTGTTTGTTTTTCGAGCAGTGGCACAACTGGGCAAATAACATCTAAGCATTACGTAAATGATATAAGCCTTTATGAAATTTCTTTCGAAAAAGGTTTTGAATTATTTTATGGGAATCCTTCAGATTACTGTATACTCGCATTGTTACCTAATTATTTAGAAAGACAGGGTTCATCGTTAGTATATATGTTTGATAAACTCATTAAGGATACACAACATACATACAGCGGGTTTTATTTGAATAATTTAACCGATTTTGTTAATACCATTCAGGTGCTAAAACAGCAGCAACAAAAAACAATTTTACTGGGCGTTACGTATGCCTTACTTGATTTGGCAGATATGAATGTGGAACTGCCAGATAATTTTATAGTAATGGAAACTGGCGGTATGAAAGGGAAACGAAAAGAAATGCTCAAAGAAGAATTGCACTTGCATTTTAAAGATAAATTTAAGGTAACATCCATCCATAGCGAATATG
>JBBIUW010000463.1:0-2708 GCA_037440045.1 Sphingobacteriaceae bacterium | reverse complement strand
AGTAAAGTAACTGGTATGGAAAATACTAGTATTACCTCTGTTATGGGTGATATGTATCAAAATATTAATATTTATGATAATAATATTTTAGTGTTTGGAAAAGACTTTGTAAGTCCTATTTCTGATAACGGATTTTTTTATTACAAATATTATTTAGAAGATAGTTTGTTTATTGGAAATACTAGATGTTATCAAATTCGTTTTAAATCTAAACGTCCTCAGGAGCTTTGTTTTACTGGTAATATGTGGATTTCGGATACAACCTGGGCTATCAAACGTATTGAAATGAGTATTCCAAAAGACGCTAACATTAACTTTATTAATGCGGCTAACGTGGTGCAAGAGTTTACTCAAATTGATAGCACTTGGATGTTGAGTAAGGATAGGTTGATTATTGATTTTGCTATGAATAAAAATCAAGTAGGTATTTATGGTCGTAAAACAACCTCTTACAAAGACTTTAAAATTAATCAACCTAAAGAAGTTAAGTTTTATGAATTTGGAGATAAAATCGTAGTTGAAGATTCTGCACTCTTAAAAACAGATGAGTTTTGGAATAGTATGAGACACGATAGTTTGTCGGTTAGAGAAAAGAAAATTTATCATATGATTGATACAATTAAAACACTTCCTATTTATAAAACATGGGTTGATGTGTTTACCTTATTTGTGTCGGGATACAAAACAGTAAATAATTTTGAAATTGGTCCTTATTTTAATTTAATTAGTTATAACAGAATTGAGGGACCTCGTATTAGATTTGGTGGAAGAACCAGTAGTAAGTTTAGCAGATGGTACGAATTGCAGGGTTATGTAGCTTATGGTTTTAATGACCAAAAGTTTAAATATAGCCTTGGTTTTAGGAGTTTTATTTCTAAAAAACCACATAGGCAATTAGTGGGTATGACTTATAAAAGTGATTACGAGATTTTAGGTCAGAGTCAAAATGGTTTTTCGCAGGATAATATTTTTGCTTCTTTGTTTAGAACAAGTCCTTTAACAAACCTAACGCGAGTTGATCAAACATATGCATGGTATGAAAGAGAATGGGCAGCTGGATTAAGCTCAAAATTAACCTTAGCTGGACGAACAATCACACCTTTAATAGCTAATGCTTATAAGTATTATAAAAGAGATGGTAGCATAGGAACAAAGGAAAATATTAAAAACACAGAGGTGCGTTTAAACATTCGTTTTGCTTATAAAGAAAAGTTTATTAATGGAGATTTTAGTAGAATAAGTTTAGGAACCAAGTGGCCAGTACTACAAATAAACTACGCTAAATCATTACAAAATGCATTCAGAGGAGAATATGATTATCAAAAAGTTGTATTTAATTTAAGTGACCGCGTACGTTTAATTTCATTATTAGGATACACAGACTATACAGCAGAGATTGGGAAAATATATGGAGTAGTTCCTTATCCTTTAATGGAATTACATGGTGGTAACGAAACTTATGTTTACGATTACATGTCGTTTAATATGATGAAGTATTATGAGTTCGCTAGTGATCAATACGCCTCTATTGGTTTATTTCATCATTTTGAAGGGTTATTGTTTAATAAAATCCCTTTGGTTAAAAAGCTAAAATGGCGTGAAGTTGTAACCTGTAAAGCGTTGTGGGGCAGTGTGAATGAAAAAAACAGAAGAACCTTAATATTCCCTTCTACTTTAAATGCTTTAGGTAATGAGCCTTATGTAGAGGTAAGTGCTGGTATCGAAAATATTTTCAAAGTATTTAGAATTGATGCCTTGTGGCGTTCTACATACCTAAGACCAAGAGCAATAGATAATTTTGGTGTTAAGTTTGGGTTTCAGTTGGCGTTTTAAGTATTTAATGCCATTCACAATTTTTGTAATTTTGCTTCAAATATCTTTGTTTATATTTGATAGATATTAGTTTGATAACATGATACTTCGTTCAGAAAATTTAGTAAAGAAATATAAAAGCAGAACGGTTGCTAACAATGTGAGTGTTCAGGTAGCACAAGGAGAAATTGTTGGATTACTTGGACCCAATGGTGCAGGTAAAACAACTTCTTTTTATATGATTGTGGGAATGGTGAAGCCAAACTCTGGAAAAATATATTTAGATGATAAAGATATTACCAGCGAACCTATGTATCGCAGAGCTCAATTAGGAGTGGGTTATTTGCCTCAAGAAGCTTCTGTTTTTAGAAAACTAAGTATTGAAGATAATTTACGCGCTGTTTTGGAAATGACTAAGTTAACAGCAGCCGAGCAAGCCTATAAAGTTGAAAGTTTATTAGATGAATTTGCTTTGCATCATGTGCGTAAAAATTTAGGTGATCAATTATCTGGTGGAGAAAGAAGAAGAACAGAAATTGCTCGTGCCTTAGCTACTGACCCAAAATTTATTTTATTAGATGAACCTTTTGCAGGTGTAGATCCTATTGCAGTTGAGGACATTCAAAGTGTGGTTCGTAAGTTAAAAGATAAAAATATTGGTATTTTGATAACGGATCATAATGTACACGAAACATTAAGCATTACTGATAGAACCTATTTATTGTATGCAGGTGAGGTAATTAAATCTGGTTCTGCAGAAGATTTAGCAAACGACGAAATGGTTCGTAGGGTTTATTTGGGCAATAACTTTGAATTAAGAAAGTAACAACTTTTGCCAACAACCAATCATAAATCTTTAGATGAAGTAAATGCTTCAGTAAACACTTCTAGTAAAG
>JBBIUW010000462.1:0-2711 GCA_037440045.1 Sphingobacteriaceae bacterium | reverse complement strand
AAGTAAAATTACAACATCGTGTCCACATTCGACCATACGTTTTGCTTTCTCAAGTACAATATTTGCAACCCTCACATGTCTTTCTGCTGGTTCATCAAAAGTTGAGGATACAACTTCTGCTTTTACACTTCTTGCCATATCTGTTACCTCTTCCGGACGTTCATCAATTAATAAAATAATTAAATAAACCTCTGGATGATTGTATGCAATGGCATTTGCGATATCCTTTAATAAAACGGTTTTACCTGTTTTTGGTTGTGCTACAATTAAACCACGTTGTCCTTTACCAATAGGAGCAAACATGTCAATAATACGTGTGCTATTATTTTGTAGCGGATGTCCTGTTAATTTTAATTTTTCTGAAGGAAATAAAGGAGTTAAGTAATCAAATGGAACTCTATCTCTTATGTATGAAGGTTCGCGACCATTAATTTCTTCTACTTTAACTAAAGGGAAAAATTTCTCCCCATCTTTTGGTGGACGAATGCCTCCTCTTACAACATCACCAGTTTTTAAACCAAATAATTTTACTTGAGATTGAGAAACATAGATGTCATCAGGTGAGCTTAAGTAATTATAATCTGAGCTTCTTAAAAAACCATAACCATCTGGCATCATTTCTAATACACCTTCGCCAATAGCAATGCCATCAAAATTATAATATACACGTTCTGGTTTTGGTTGATGATGTTTATGTTCAGGTTTTGCATCAGCCATTTCCATGCCATCTGGTGTTTGTGGCTTTTCTTCGGGCTCAATATTAATAGCTAAATCATTATTGATAACAGGTTTTGATTCTGTTTGTTCAGATGATTGACCATTGTTATTGTGTTGAGGTTTATTATGATTATGAACAGGTACTTTACGAACATGCTCTTCTTTTCTTTCAAATTTCGGTTTGTCTGTATGAGTTTTTTCAACTATTGTTTTTACTTCAATTTCTTTTTCAATCGGAGCCTCTTCAAACAAAGTTTTCTCAACTTTTACGTCACCTTCAGCAGTTTTTTGTATACGAGGTTTTTTAACTTTTGCTTCGGATGTTTTTTCTGCTTTTGTAACAGTATTATTAGTAGCTTTTGGATATTGCGCTACTAATTGCGAAGCTAGTTCTTGATTAGCAGCTTGTGCATCAATAATTTTCATAACCATATCTGGTTTTGCTAATCCTTTTATATCAATGCCAAATTGCTTGCAAATGTCTTTTAGCTGAGGCAAAGCCCTGCTAGTTAAATCTAATACTTCAAACATAGTTATGTTTAATAAGGGGAATAATAATTAAAAAAAGAGTTTGTTATTTTAATGATTGTTGTGATTTTAATACTACAAGATTATGTAGTGTTTTTATTACGATGATACAAGTATAAGCATTAATTTTATATTACAAAATAATTTCAAAATAAATTTTATTGTAAAACAACCTGCTTTTTTGTCAAAAAAAATACCTTTGTATCATGAGTAAATTTTTAATAGTTGGTTTAGGAAATATAGGTGATGAATACGCTAATACCCGTCATAATATTGGGTTTGATGTATTAGATTTTTTAGCAAAAGAAAATGATTTAAAATTTAAATCAGATAGATTAGCAGATGTTGTTGAATTTAAATTTAAAGGAAAACAATTGGTACTTATAAAACCAACAACCTATATGAATTTAAGCGGAAAGGCTGTAAACTATTGGATGCAAGCAGAGAAAATTCCTTTAGAAAACGTATTGGTTATTGTTGATGAATTAGCTTTGCCTTTTGGTAAAATTCGTTTAGGCCCAAAAGGAAGCGATGGCGGACATAATGGGCTTAAAAATATTCAAGAAATACTAAATACAAATCAATATCCACGTTTACGTTTTGGTATTAGTAATGAGTTTAGTAAAGGCAGTCAGGTAAATTATGTGTTGGGTAAATGGAGTGACGAAGAAAAGAAAACGTTAAACGATAGAATTAAAATTGCTGCTGATGCTGTTAAAGCTTTTGCTTTTATTGGTTTAGCCAGATGTATGAACGAGTTTAATACAAAGTAGAATTTTTTTATAAGCTATATCTTGCTAAAGGAGTTGCATCTAATCCACAAAACTCTTTATTTAAAAATTTATAATAACCTGTTATTGCAATCATAGCTGCATTATCGGTGCAGTATTCAAATTTTGGTATATAAGTTTGCCATTGGTGTTTTTTGCCAAGAATTTCTATTTCATTTCTTAAACCAGAATTTGCAGAAACTCCTCCTGCTATAGCAATTTGTTTAATATTGGTTTCTTTACTAACGGCTGATAAATTCTTTAGTAAATATTTAATCAAATGCGCTTGATATGAGGCGCAAATATCATTTAAATTTTCTTCAATAAAGTTTGAATTTAATTTACTTTGTTCTTGAATGAAATATAAAAATGCCGTTTTAACACCGCTAAAACTGTAATTATTGTTTTTTAATTGTGGTGTAGGAAATTTATATTTAGAAGCATCTCCTAACTTGGCGTATTTATCAATCAATGGCCCACCTGGATACGGAAGCCCCAATATTTTAGCAGCTTTATCAAAAGCTTCGCCCACGGCATCATCCTCAGTTTCAGCTAATAATTCAAATTGTAAATGATTGGTTATTTTTACAATTTGTGTATGACCTCCACTTACCGTTAAACATAAAAAAGGAAAACTGGGTTGCTTAATTTCTTGATTTTCTTCTTTTATGAAATGGGCTAAAATATGCCCTTGCA
>JBBIUW010000461.1:0-2712 GCA_037440045.1 Sphingobacteriaceae bacterium | reverse complement strand
CGAATATCGTTCTCTCCTTCTTTAATATCTTTTTTTACGGATGATACAATATGCGCACTTCCAGGATCTCCTTCTAATACAGTTAAATTCATATCTGGAGAAGGAATGGAGATATACTGTTTTTTACCACCATCAAAATAATTAAATCCTAAATCATTTAAAATGTACTCGCCTTTTTCTCTTGGAATAATTAAATAATTGTAAGTTACACTACCTGATACACCACCTGTTGTTTTAATATTTTCAGATACCTTAGGTTCGTAAACTTCAAAGCTTTCTGGTAAATTTAATTTTAAAGGTTCAATGAGTTTAATGTTCCCTTTACCGCTGATAGTAATTTTTAAGTTTATGGCGTCGTTTGCTTTTACCTTATTTTTATCTAATTCTGCTTTGTATCCAAAATCTCCAACTGCTCCTGAGAAATTAACTGGTTTATTTTCGCTAGGTAAATCTACTACGTCAACTTTTACAGGCTTACTTTTTACTTTTATAGCGATATCTTCATAACCACCAGCACCAAAAAACTGTTCAAAAATATTACGAGGTTGGCGTTTGGTTTGTCTTCTCACAATACAATCTAACTCAACAGGTTCTATCGTGATGGCACCTGTGCGTTGAGGGAATAAATACACAGTGCAATAATCGGCAACATTGTACATGACGCCATTTACATTTTCTTGGCGTAAATTAATTTGTTGATTACTTTCTTCTTGCTGAGACCAAAAACCATTATAAGGCGGGAATTTTACATTTTGAAAACCTCTTAAATCAACTCTAGAATATACTTTTTGAGTTAGTGTTATTTGTTCGCCTAAAAAACATTTTGTTTTACTTAAATAGGTTCTTACAAATAAATCTTCGCCACTTATTCCACTTGCGTATTGGTTTTTTTCTTGTTTTTGATTTTGTTGAGGTTGTCCTGATTGTGCATTTGGATTACCTTGTTGTTGAGCAGCAGCTTTTGATACTTCAATAACAATGTGTTTTGTTTCTAATTTTTGTCCACCAGAAATTACAGATGCTGCACCTATAGTAAATTTTCCTTCTTTTTTAGCGGCAATAAATAATGAGATGGTTGTAGATTGAGAAATGTTCCCGTTAATCATACTCATACTTTGGCTTTGATTAGGACCAGAGTAAATATCAAAATCATTAAAATTAGGATAGACTAAATTACTACCGCTACCATTTAATGTAAAGGCAACTTGAAATACTTCGCCAACAGCTACTTTGTTTTTGCTTACTTGTGCAACAAAGGAAGGGGACTGAGCACAAGCCCAAGAGCTGATGAATAAAATTAATATAACAATCTTTTTAATCATTATTACCAGTCTTTTTCCACTTTTACTTTATTAGCAGGATCGCCTTTCTTCTTACGAAGAGCCTGCATTTTTTTCTCGTCATTTTTTAATGCATTCAACATTTTTTCAGCTTGTTCCTTGCTCATTTGAGGTTGCTGAGCTTCTTGTTTGTCTTTATCGTTTTTGTTATTAATGTCTTCCTTTTCTTTTTTCTCTTGCTCTTTCTTTTCTTGGTCTTTTTTGTCTTGATCTTTTTTGTCGTCGTTTTTGTTTTGATTTTTTTGCTGCTCTGCTAATTTTTTTTGAGCATAAGCTAAGTTATAACGAGTGTCTTCATCCTTTGGATTTAGTTTTAAGGCTTTTTTATAACCATAGATAGCATCTTCATAATTTTTTTGCATTAGCTTGGCATTGCCATAGTTGTGCCATGCTTTTTGAACTGTATCTGAGTTTTCGAGAGATTTTGCAACCACTTCGAATTGCTCTGCCGCTTGCGCATAAACCAAGTTAGCCGCCGAATCGGGAGTCATACGTTTGTTTGGTGTTGGGATTTTTCCAGACTTAATAAGTTCAGCTGTTTTATAATAAGCATCACCTAAATTAAAGTTTGCTTTAAAATAGGTTGGTTTTTCTTTCAAAGATTTTTGATAATGATTAGATGCTTCATATGGTTTGCCTCCGTGATAAGCATCGTTACCTTTACGCAAAGCTATTTTTTCTTCTTGAGCTAAACCAGCAAAAGAAAGAAGAATAATTGTGAGTGATATGTAAATACTAAGCTTTTGCATTATTAAATAAATTCAATTTTTTCCAAAGTTTACTTACTCGTTCAGATATTAGAGATTCCATAATCAAAAACAATAATGCTGCACCTAAAAACCATTGAAACTGATCTTCGTAGTCGGTATACATTTTGCTTTCTAATTGTTTTTTATCTAATTCTGCAATCTTTCCTAATATTACGTCTAATCCAATATCTGAACTTGTAGCTTGTACATAAACACCATTTGCTGCCGCAGAAATATCTTGTAATATTTTTGCGTCTAATTTTGTAACAACTGTATTACCAGCATTATCTTTTTTATATCCATTTACAACTCCATCAATTACATTAGGAATTGGAACTCCTGATTCAGAACCTACACCTATAGTATGAATAACAATGTTTTTCTTTGAAGCTTCTTCTGCCGCATCTACAGCGCTTTCGTTAGCTTCTTCGTTATTTTCTCCATCTGTAATCACAACAATAGCTTTGTTTTTTCCTTCATCTTTACCAAAACTTTCAACTGATAAGTTAATTGCATCTGCAATATTTGTTCCTTGTACTGGTACAATTTTATTACTTATTCCTTCTAAAAATAGCTTTGCAGAACTATAATCAGTTGTAATCGGTAATTGTACATAAGCTTCG
>JBBIUW010000460.1:0-2716 GCA_037440045.1 Sphingobacteriaceae bacterium | reverse complement strand
ATTCTTTTTTGAATTTGTAAAAGAAATTAAGCCAAATTAATCTTGACCATCTTAATGTTAATGGTGCTACTGCAATAATAAAAACAGTAATAAAAATAGCAAAATGCAACAACTCCCAATTTAAAAAGTAGTTTTGAATGGCATACCAAATCATAAACCAGCCCGAAGAAATAGCATACGACACATACATCGCTCCATAAAAGAAGCTTGGCTCATCTTCATACTCTAATTCACAATGACTGCATGTTTTATGCATCTTAAACATCTTACTTAAATTGTAAGGATTTTTAGATTCAAACACATCGCCCTGATGACATCTTGAACACTTATTAAAAAGCATCGAATAAAGGATATTGAAAATTAACATAGTGATAGTTTTTTAGATTAATTTCTTTTAAAATTTCACACTATAAAAGTACAACATGAATAAGTCAAAATGTGTGACATTTGTTACATATCTAATTGCCTTTTAACAGTATTTGTAAATAAAAACGCCAGTAAAAAATTTACTGGCGTTTTTATAAGTTTTAAATTTTTAATGACACTTAAATAAATCAAATGTTTCTTTGCAGTCTTCACACTTATACAATGCTTTACAAGCTGTAGAACCAAAGCGACTGATTAAAGACGTGTGTTTTGAATTACATTGAGGACAAACAACTACTTCTGCCGCACTAAACAATTTTGTACAAGATGAATGATTAGGCGGAGCAATACCATAATTTTTCAATTTAGCTTTTGCTTCTTGGCTTAACCAATCTGTTGTCCAAGCAGGAGTATATGTTAGTTCAACTTTTACTTTATCTATTCCATGTGTTGATAAAATCTCTTTAATCTGATCTTCGATCATTCCCATTGCAGGACAAGCAGTATACGTTGGTGTAATAGTTACTAAATAAGTATCATTTACTAATTTTACATCTCTTAGTATACCTAAATCCTGGATTGTAATAACAGGAATCTCTGGATCAGGAATCCCTGCTATTAAATTAAAAACATCTTGTGTATTTATATCAGTTGTTACCATTTTGCATCTGGATAAGCTCTTTGTAAATATTGCATTTCAGATAAAATATGTCCTAAGTTTTCAGAATGAATTCCTTTTTTACTACCTGTTTGCATATAGGTATCTTCAGGCATTGATAAAGTAGCCTCGTTTAAAACTTTTTCAATTTCGCTTTGCCATTTAGCTTTAAGCGATAAGGTATCTACCGCAATATGTTGATGTAACAAATAGGTATCGATATGGTCCATTTCAAATAATTCACCTGTATACATATACAAATCGTTTAATCCTTTTTGCATACGCTTATGACTTTCTGAAGTTCCATCACCTAAACGTAAAGTCCAATCAATAGCGTGTTGCATGTGATACTTAACTTCTTTTATAGTTTTGGAGGCAATTGCAGCTAATGTTTCGTCTTTACTATTTTCCAACTCTGTATAAAACAAATATTCAAAAACAGACAAATATAACTGACGCGCTATTGTATGAGCAAAATCACCATTCGGTTGTTCTATTAACAAATGATTATGGTAATTAATCTCTGCGCGACGATAAGCAATATCATCTTCTGAATGTCCTTTACCTTCCAATTCTGCAGCATATTTTAATAAAGCCTGCGCTCTTCCTATCATGTCTAAAGCCACATTTGTCAAAGCTAAATCTTCCTCTAAGATAGGACCTCTACTACATAACTCTGATAAACGATGACCTAGTATTAATGCGTTATCACCTAAACGAATCGCATAATTATAAGTTGCTTCTTTTGTTGTCATAGTTTTTAAATTAAATGTTTTTAGCGCCTTCTGGCATTACATAAAAAGTTGGGTGACGATAAATTTTATCGTTTGACGGATCGAATAACATATCATTATCATCTGGATTAGATGCTGAAATATGTTTTGCTGGAACCACCCAAATACTTGTTCCTTCACCTCTTCGTGTATAAATATCTCTTGCATTTTGCATTGCCATTTTCACATCGGATGCATGAATGCTACCTGCATGAATATAGGGAAGGCCTGACTTACTTTGAATAAATACTTCCCATAAATCTAATTGCGTATCTGTTGCCATATCAATATTTTTTTAAACTGTTACTAATTCTTTTTTTGATTGTTTCATTTTATAAGCTTCTGCTGCTTCTCTCACCCAAGCACCTTCTTGGTGATACTTGATATGATGGTCTAAACGCTGTTTATTGCAAGGACCATGACCAGCAACAACTCTATGAAACTCTTCCCAATTAATTGGACTTAGAGTATAATGACCAGTTTTCTCGTCTAATTTAAAATTCTTATCAGGAATAGTTAGTCCAATTAATTCTGCTTGAGGAATTGTTTTATCGATAAACTTTTGACGTAATTCATCATTCGTTTCGCGTTTAATTTTCCATTTCACTGCATCACCACTTCTTGGGGAATCAGAATCATGAGGACCAAACATCATTAAGGCAGGCCACCACCATCTATTCATAGCATCTTGCGCCATAGCTTGTTGATCTTTGGTGCCACGCATCATAGTTGTCATAATTTCATAACCTTGACGTTGATGAAAACTTTCTTCTTTGCAAATACGAACCATAGCTCTACTGTATGGACCATAAGATGTACGTTGCAGCGACACTTGATTTACAATCGCAGCACCATCTACTAACCAACCTATTGCTCCAATATCAGCCCAATTTAATGCTGGATAATTAAAAATACTTGA
>JBBIUW010000459.1:0-2721 GCA_037440045.1 Sphingobacteriaceae bacterium | reverse complement strand
CGGATGCCGGACAAATCTGGTTAAACGGCGAACAAATAGACCAGTTTTCGCAAAAAAAGATGGCGGCTTTCCGAAACAGGCATATAGGATTTGTGTTTCAGTTTCATCATTTATTACCTGAATTCACTGCTATAGAAAATATTTGTATTCCTGCATTTATAAATAAAGTTTCAAAAAAAGAAGCAGAACTAAAAGCTAACGAATTATTAGATTTACTGGGACTACAACATCGTGCAAACCATAAACCCTCAGAGTTATCTGGAGGTGAACAACAACGTATTGCCGTGGCAAGAGCATTAATTAATAATCCCAAAGTCATTTTTGCTGATGAACCAAGTGGGAATTTAGATAGTGAAAATGCACAAAATTTACATCAGCTATTTTTTAAATTAAGAGATGAATTAAAGCAAACAATAGTAGTTGTGACACATAATGAAATATTAGCCAATATGGCTGATCGAAAATTAATAATGAAAGACGGATTAATTCAATAATTAAGTTATCAGTTTCCTTTCCAACATATCTATTAACGAATTAAGAGCAATTATTCAAAGAAGAAATGCTAAAAAGCTATCAAAGCTTAATAAATTTCTTTTATGGATAAACTATGTATTTATTGTTAGTTTGTTAGGTTCTATTGCCTCAAAATATATTTCTCCCGATCATTTTTGGATGCTCGCATTTTTTGGATTAGCCTTCCCTATTATTTTATTTGCAAACCTTGCTTTTGTAATTTATTGGATTGCTCAATTCCGCATACAAGCTCTGTTTTCAATAGTTGCCATTTTATTGAGTGCTAAAACCTGTTTAGGTTTTATTCAAATTGATTTTACTACTGATAAAATTTCTAACAAAGACATTAAGATTATGAGCTATAATTCCATGTTATTTGATTTATATAACTGGAAAAAAAATAATGAAAGCAGAAATCAAATTTTAACGTCTTTAGCAGAAGAAAATCCAGATATTTTATGTTTACAAGAATTTTACACTTCTGAAGAGAAAAACGATTTTAATAATATAGATACAGTAACTGGGTTGTTAAATGCAAAAAATCATCATGTAGAATTCACAACAACCTTACGAAAATATGATCATTGGGGAATTGCCACATTTACCAAATTCCCAATTATTAAAAAAGGTAAAATTGAATTTAATACTAGCGCTAATAATATTTGTATTTATACAGATATTGTTATTAAGAAAGATACTATTCGTGTTTATAATATGCACTTACAATCTATTCGTTTTCAAAAAGCTGACTACAAATTTATTGACCAAGTTAAAAATGATACTGTAGATACCAAAGACGAAGTAGAAAAAAGTAAAAATATATTACGCCGTTTAAAAAGAGCATTTGTAAAAAGAGCCGTTCAAGCAGATGCAATCGCATCTCACATTGCATCTTGTAAGTATAAAGTTATTGTTTGCGGTGATTTTAATGATACACCTGCCTCGTATGTTTACAATACGGTGAGAGGAGATTTAAAAGATGCATTTATTGAATCTGGATCTGGGTTTGAACAAACTTATGCTGGCAAATTTCCTAGGTTTAGAATTGATTATATTCTTCACAGTAAAGAATTTACAAGTAAAAATTATCATCATCTAACAGAAACCTTAACTGATCATTACCAAATTGTTACTTATGTTTCGTATTAATTAATCAAAAAACAACCAGTTCAAGCCAAATTTAAAAGCTCTGTCGTTTTGTAAATACCCTGGTGTTAATGAATAGCGGTTTCCTGAAATGCCTTGATTAATATGGTCAATTTTTATGAAGAATCTAACGGGTTTTATACGGGCATTTACAAAGAAATCTATATAAGTATAATCACCTACGGATTGTTTAGTTTGCACATAATATTGGTTATTAGCTGGTGAATATGCATAACCATAAAAAGAACTAAAATACTGAGCATTAAAACCTATTTGTATTTGTAATGCTTTTTTAAACAAGTTACCTTGATAATACAATGCTCCATTTACAATATGATTTGGAACACTTACAATAGATTGATATGAAGAACTTTGGTAATTATATTTTGCATTGATTCCCAAATGTTTAAATAGTAGAATATCTTTATGAATAAAAGCTGAAATGTTTTGAATAGCAAGTGGTGTTTGTTCAGGAACTGCTAACTCATTAAAGTAAATCAAATTTTTAATGTTTTGATAAACAACACCAATATCAAAACGATTATCTACAGTTGCTATACTAAATGTTGATTGTATTTTATCTGTTGGCACTAATTGATTATTCCAAGCATAATGATTAGTTAACCAAGTATTATATATATAATCGGGATGACGTTTTTCAATACTAGCATTTAAATTTAACACAAATGGAATCTTTCCTATATGTTGGAAGTATTTGTTATTTATTTCGGCCAAATAATCATTTGTATTAGGACCATTAACTATGTAATTAAACTTTAAAAAACTGATGTATTTTTTGTCTGATACATAAAAACCAGCATTTACGATTTGATTCATAAAAACAGAATCTGCATGTTGGTACACCTGATTAATCTCGTTATTATATCCAACTTTAATTTTTGAATGGATAGGATTAATTTTTAAAGTATAATTTAATCCATTACTAATGCCCCTCCAATGTGTTGAATCATGAGTATAGGTTGTATCTAAATAAAATACATTATAGTAATTTTCGGAAGCACTATTAGCGTCATTATACTTTGTATAACTTCCGCTGTAATG
>JBBIUW010000458.1:0-2722 GCA_037440045.1 Sphingobacteriaceae bacterium | reverse complement strand
ATTGATACAATGCCTTTTTGAATCCTTTTCCCGGAACTCTAAACATCGATTTATTGGGAGGTCTTCTGACTAGTCTCAGTAATACGCCTTCCCATAACTAAACAGTGGCTAAATGTATTACGTATCAAGATTTTACAGCTGCGGGTACAGTTTTGGATTTACACCAAATTCCCTTTTCCAACGACACGAATATAAGAAAAGTAATCTAATATATATCTGCCACAAAGTCCTAAATTTTGGATGGCATAATAATCGTATATTGTATTGCACAAAAACACAAAATTGTATGAACTTTTTTAATGATTCTGATAAAATGCCCTTTGAACCTATGATTGACGAGGATAGTGATTTTATTCCATTACTTTCGGCTGAGGATGAGGACAATATGCACGCAGAAAAAATACCCGATATACTGTCAATTTTACCGCTAAGAAACACTGTTTTGTTTCCAGGTGTAGTTATTCCTATTACTGTTGGAAGAGATAAGTCTATAAATTTAATCAAAGATGCTTATAAAGGAGATAGAACAATAGGAGTTGTAACTCAAAAAAACGATAGTATTGAAGACCCTCAACCCGAAGACTTACACGTTGTTGGTACCGTAGCACAAATTATTAAAATGTTACGTATGCCAGATGGTAATACCACTGTTATTATTCAAGGAAAAAAACGTTTCAGAATTAAAGAATTCACTCAAAGCGAACCTTATTACAAAGCTAAAACTCAACGCTTTGAAGAAACTCGTCCCGAAAAAGATGATAAAGAGTTTCAAGCAATCGTATCAAGCTTAAAAGATACTGCCTTACAAATTATTCAAAAATCTCAACATATACCTACCGAGGCTGGATTTGCTTTAAATAATATCGAAAGTCAGAACTTTATGGTGAATTTTATTTCATCAAACATGAATGCGAGTTCTACCGAAAAACAACACTTGCTGGAAGTTCCAAGTTTAAAAGACAGAGCAACAATGGTTTTGGCTCATATTACCAAGGATCTTCAGATGTTGGAATTAAAAAATCAAATACAAAATAAAGTTAAGGTAG
Organism: Sphingobacteriaceae bacterium; assembly: GCA_037440045.1. Classification (GTDB taxonomy): domain Bacteria; phylum Bacteroidota; class Bacteroidia; order B-17B0; family Aurantibacillaceae; genus UBA4416. The sequence continues at coordinate 1,676 of JBBIUW010000458.1, read as the reverse complement.
ATTTAGATAAACAACAACGCGATTACTTTTTACACCAACAAATAAAAACTATTCAAGAAGAATTAGGTGAAAAAAGTCATGAACAAGATATTGATGATTTAAAAGAAAGAGCAAAAACTAAAAAATGGAGTAAAGAAATTGCGGATGTGTTTGATAAACAAATCGGAAAACTATCTCGCATGAACCCTAACTCTCCTGAATTTGGTATACAAACTAATTACTTAGAGTTGTTATTAGATTTACCATGGGGAGAATACACTACTGATAACTTTGATTTAAAACATGCTGAAGCTGTTTTAAATGAAGATCATTTTGGTTTAGAAAAAGTAAAAGAACGTATTCTTGAACATTTAGCTGTACTAAAATTAAAAGGTGATTTAAAAGCACCTATACTTTGTTTATATGGCCCTCCGGGGGTTGGTAAAACATCCTTAGGCAAAAGTATTGCCAAGGCATTAAATCGCAAATATGTTCGCATGAGTTTGGGTGGTTTAAAAGATGAAAGTGAAATCAGAGGTCATCGTAAAACATACATTGGAGCTATGCCTGGTCGTATTTTACAAAACTTAAAAAAAGTACAATCATCTAATCCTGTTTTTATTTTAGATGAAATTGATAAAGTTGGAAGCGATTTTCATGGCGACCCTTCTTCTGCCCTTTTAGAAGTTTTAGACCCCGAACAAAACTCTACTTTTTATGACAATTTCTTGGAAACCGACTACGATTTAAGTAAAGTGATGTTTATTGCTACTTGTAATAATTTAGCTACCATACAACCTGCTTTACGCGACCGAATGGAGATTATAGATGTAAGTGGCTATACGGTAGAGGAAAAAATAGAAATTGCTAAACAGCATTTATTACCAAAACAAGTTGAGGAAAACGGATTAAAAAAATCTCAATTAAAACTAACCGACAAACAACTAGAATTTATTATTGAGAACTATACTGCCGAAAGTGGAGTTCGTAATTTAGAAAAACGTATTTCGAAAATTGCAAGATATGTAGCTGTACATGTTGTAAAAAACGAAACCTTACCAAAAATTAACGAAGAAACTATTGCAAAAATATTAGGTCCATCACACGAAAAAGCAAAATACCAAGGGAATGACGTTCCTGGAGTTGTAACAGGTTTAGCATGGACTCAAGTTGGTGGAGATATTTTATTTATTGAAACGTCTCTATCAAAAGGTAAAGGTGGTAAATTAACCTTAACGGGTAATTTAGGTGATGTAATGAAAGAAAGTGCAACCCTTGCCTTAGAATTTATTAAAGCCCATAATGAGGAATTAAAAATTGAGGCTGAAGTATTTGAAAACTACAATATTCATATACATGTTCCTGAAGGTGCTACGCCAAAAGACGGACCAAGTGCAGGTATTGCTATGTTAACGTCTTTAACATCAGCTCTTACTAAACGTAAAGTAAAAAAGAATTTGGCGATGACTGGTGAAATTACTTTACGAGGAAAAGTACTACCTGTTGGTGGTATTAAAGAAAAAATACTAGCGGCTAAACGTGCTGGCATCAAAGAGATTATTTTATGTCAGGATAACAAAAAAGATGTGGATGATATAAAATCAGATTACCTAAAAGGATTGACATTTAAATATGTTCATCAAATGACAGACGTGTTGCAATTAGCATTGTTAAAATAAAAAAAGCCTCCAATAGTT
>JBBIUW010000457.1:0-2736 GCA_037440045.1 Sphingobacteriaceae bacterium | reverse complement strand
TTTTAATTTTATCATAATCGCTCATTGGCACTGTAAATAGTAATTCGTAATCTTCGCCACCGCTTAATGCACACATGGTTGGGTCTAAATTAAATTCACGCGCTCTATCAAATGTTTGAGGATCTAATGGGATTTTATCTTCATACAATTCGCAACCTAAATCTGATTGAGAACAGATATGCATAATTTCTGATGCTAAACCATCACTCACATCAATCATGCTAGTAGGTTTAACATCTAAGCCTTTTAAAATTTCTACGATATCTACACGAGCTTCGGGTTTTAACTGACGCTCTAAAATGTAATCATTACCTACTAAATCAGGTTGAATGTTTGGATTGTCTTTAAACACAAATTTCTCTCTTTCCAAAACTTGTAATCCCATGTAAGCTCCGCCTAAATCACCACTTACACATAGTAAATCTTTTTCTTTAGCACCATTTCGGTAAACAATAGCTTCTTTATTAGCTTCGCCAATAACAGTAACGCTAATAATTAATCCGCTGGTAGAAGAGGTTGTATCTCCACCAACTAAATCTACTTTGTATTTGTTACAAGCAAAAATCATCCCGGCATATAATTCTTCTAAGGCTTCTACCGAAAAACGATTAGAAGCAGCGATACTTACCGTAACTTGTTTTGGTGTACCATTCATGGCACAAATATCTGATAGATTAACGATGATAGATTTGTAACCTAAGTGTTTTAACGGCACATATGTTAAATCAAAATGTACACCTTCTACCAACATATCAGTAGAAACTAATGTATGTTTTTCTTCATTATATTTAATAACGGCAGCATCATCGCCAACGCCTTTAATAGATGAAGTATTATGTATTTCAACATGTTCGGTTAAGTGTTTAATTAATCCAAACTCTCCTAATGTTGTTAATTCTGTTCTTCCTGTATTTTCTAGCATTTTGATTACGAATTTAGTACGAATATACGAATCTGTGTTTGTTACTGTGTTTGTTATGTTGAATATGATTTAATGCGAATATACGAATCTGTGTTTGCTATTTTAATTCGTTGACTATTCGTTTAATTCGAACTCCATTTGTTGTGAAATTTATTAATATGGCTAATTTTAAATTTGATACTTTAATGTAATTTGATACTTGATCTATATATTTCTTCGAGTAAAAATCACTTCTTTTTAATTCAATAATTACTTTTTCTTCAATTAAAAAATCTAAATAGTTATTTCCTATTATTTCTTCTTTATAAATTACTTTGTATGGGGCTTGCTCTTTAAATATAATACCTGCTTCCTTTAATTCTTTAGCATACGCTTTTTGATAAATTTTCTCTAAGTGCCCATGTCCTAATTCATTGAAGACATTATAAGCTAAACCAACTAATTTATAGCTTAATTCAGGATATATTAAGTCTTGTTTTTGAATCATTTTATTCATCTCTCATATACAAATTCGTAAATTCTTATATGATTCGTAATTATAAATTCGTATTTTTTATTTAAGTTTTACACACACATTTTTAGGTTCAGTAAAGAAGTCTAACGCTTCAAAACCACCTTCTCTTCCAACTCCTGATGACTTCACACCACCAAATGGAGTGCGTAAATCACGCAATAACCAACAGTTAATCCAAACAATACCAGTGTGTAAATTCATTGCTACACGATTAGCTTTGGTAATATCTTGTGTCCATACGGTTGAAGCTAATCCGTACATAGTTGAATTGGCATACATTAATACCTCTTCTTCTGTATCAAATGGCATAATGGTAACTACTGGTCCAAAAATTTCCTCTTGGTTTGTACGGCAATCATATGATAAATTTTCGATAATAGTTGGTTCTAAATAATAACCATTTTCAAATTCACCACCAACGGTTGCTTGTTTGCCTCCGCATAATACTTTACCACCTTCTTGTTTTGCTAATTCAACGTAAGATAAAATTTTCTCCATATGTGGTTTAGAAACAACCGCGCCAATTTTTGTTTTATCATCCATTGGTGCACCAACCATTAGCTTTTGTGTTTTGGCTACAAAGTCGGTTTTAAATTTCTCGTATATAGAACGTTCAATAAATATTCTTGAACCACATAAACAAATTTACCCCTGATTAGCAAAAGATGATAACATGGTTGTAGATAACATTTTTTCATAATCGCAATCAGCAAAAATGATGTTAGGATTTTTACCACCTAACTCTAAAGATAATTTTTTAAACATTGGAGCGGCAACGCTTGCTATGTTAGCTCCTGTTTTTGTGCCACCTGTAAAAGAAATTAAAGGTACATCTGTGCTACTAACAATAGCATTTCCAACTTTATGACCAAAACCATGAACGATGTTTAACACCCCTTTTGGTAAACCAGCCTTAATGCAAATTTCAGAAAGTAAATAAGCAGTCATTGGTGTAATTTCGGATGGTTTAGCTACAACTGTGCAACCAGCAGCCAAAGCAGGAGCAATTTTCCAAGAGAATAAGTATAAAGGTAAATTCCATGGAGAAATACAACCAGCCACACCAACAGGTTGACGAAGGGTGTAGTTAATCGCAGTATCTTCCATACTGTGTGCGTGAGCTGCATAATGTAAAATACCAGTTCCGTAGAAATGGAAATTAGCTGCCGCACGAGGAATATCAACAGATTTAGCCAAATGTAAAGGTTTACCGTTATCTAAACTTTCTGCTTTAGCTAATTCATCTAATTGCTCTTCGATTAATGAAGCAATTTTTAATAGATATTTCGAACGTGTTTCT
>JBBIUW010000456.1:0-2737 GCA_037440045.1 Sphingobacteriaceae bacterium | reverse complement strand
ATTGTAATAGGTACAAGGAATTTGTATCCCATTTGAATCTAACATTTCAATTTCAAATTTTGGCTGATCGGCTAATGCATGTCCTGGATCTTCAAACACAACAGCATACTTGTATGTGAAATTTGCATTGGAAGTTGTAACTGCAAACGATTGTTCCAACCTATCTGCAACTCCACCTGTAGCATTGTTTCCGAGTCGAACTGAAAAATTACCTCCAGAAGCAACTATTGGAAATCCACCACAAACATCATTACCTAATCCAGATGTAACAGTTTGAGCACCACCAGATGTTAAACAGCATCCTATAGAGTTGTACAAAGGGTTATAGCCAGTTGAAGTATTCCATCCATTTAAATTTCCAGATTCGAAATCAATATTAGTACAAGCTTGTTGTGGTATAGGGTTAATGCCTGAGATACGTTGTGTGGGAAAATACGTATCACGAATGTAGTTTCGTTGTTGAGCATAAATGAATTCAGGCAAATCATTTATGTTTGAGTGGTGAGACCAATAAAAATTAGTCCATTGTTGATGATTAAAATTTGCTAAACTGTCAATCGGAGAGTTGTGGCTGACACCTTGCGCAAAAACTTGCAAGCTCAAAAGAGCCACAAGCATTACTGTGGTTAATAAAAATGTTTTCATGACGAGTAGGTTTTGAATAGTTTGTAATTGATTTCATATTATTGATTTTTTATTTTTATTAAATTCTTAGCAGTTTAAAGAGGGGATTTTTTAATGCTATAATATTGTACGATATGTTTCTCTAAAAGTTTTAGTTTTTAGTTCTTTTTTTCTAACTATTATTATTTTTATATATTAGCTTAAAAATAAATTATGGAAGAAAATAACTTTTCAAATCAAAACCCTCAACAAGGTCAAAATGTAAATCAACCTATCAATAACCAATTTGGACAAATTGCAGTTCCAAATTCTGCAGCTGTTTTAGTATTGGGAATTATCTCAATCGCGTTATGCTGGTGTTATGGAGTTGTAGCATTAACCTGTGGGATTATTGCTTTAGTACTGGGTAATAAAGCTTTGGCTTTGTATAAATCAAACCCTAGCATGTATACAATTTCTTCTTATAATAATTTAAAAGCTGGAAGAGTATGTGCAATTATAGGATTGTGCTTATCTGCATTAATGGTTATTTATGTAATTGTTGTATTTGCATTTATTGGTGCTGCATTTAGTGCACTACCATGGGAAATGGCTGGACAACACTAATTTTTAATTCCAAATTAAAAGATGCCTTTGTTTATAGCAAAGGCATCTTTATTTTTATATAATGATTGATTGGCTTGAACATCATTTATTCCCTTGTTTTTTTAAATCCCATTTTGGTATGGAATGCCCTGGCTGTGGTATGCAACGAAGTTTAATCTCTTTATTAAAAGGAAATATTATTGAGTCACTTCATTATCATGTTGCATTAATTCCATTTATCATTACCGTAATTTTACTTTTAATTCAATTAAAAATAAGGCACGAAAAAGGAGGTAAATGGGTAATGTGGGCATTTATTATTACCTCAACAATTACTATTATACAATATATTGTAAAACAAATTTTGATATTTACTTAACAAGTAATTTTATTGTTTTACTGTTTTTGGTTCCAATAATGTGGAGATAGTATATACCCGTTTTAAATGCTCTTAAATCCAACGGTAAACGAATCTCTGTAGAGTTTAAATTACCATAATCTACAACCAATTTACCTAATGCATCAAAAAGTTTAAAACTTAAACTAGAGTTATTATCTACAATACCTTCTAATAAAAACTCATTTTGTTCCAATGTTTTAAGTAACAACGTACCTGTCATATTCTGAGAAGATAATCCTGTTACATCAGTCACCACAACAACTGACTTATAAGCCGTATCAACACATCCTGAATTACTAGTAGCAATTAAACTAACAGTATATACTCCAGGTGCCATATAATTATAATTAGGACTATAATTAGATGAGAATCCTAATCCATCACCAAAATCCCAATTATTATTTAATGCATTAATTGAAGTATTGTTGAATGAAACATTTCCGCCACTTGACAAATAAGTTGTATCAACGGAAGTAAATTGAGCTAACGCAAGATCAATTTGATTAATTGAAAACACTGAGTCTTTATTATCACATTGACCAACTGTATTAATTTCAAGCGAATAGTTACCACCTGTTAAATTTGTAATTGTGTCGGATGTAGTTTTATTTAAAGTAGTTTTTACAGGAGTGCCATTAACGTCTTTCCAATAATAATTCCATGGACCGGAATTATTTCCAATTGCTGTAATTTTGCCATTATTAGGGCTTACACAACTTGGTTGAGAAATATTAGATGTTATATTTAAAGGATTAATAGTAATATATAATATAAAACGCGCATTAGTTGTAGATGAATTAAGGGTAAACACATAATTATTTGTTTTTAAGTTTGTAGTGCTTCCATTAAAAGAATCATACAAATTAATACAAGCTCCTGTAGGAAATGAATTAAAATTATTTAAGCTAATTGTGTAGGTTCCTGTAACACCTGTTATTGCTTTAACAGGAACGCTGTATGTTCCAGCTATTGGAGCAATTCCATTAATTTGAAATTCATCTGGGCCATTTAATAATGAAATTAAAGGCGCATTAGGATCTTGGCCAGGAATTTTTATGGCATCATATTCTGCGTCAAATCCATCTGTTGCTCCCGGTTGAAGATAAATTACAGATTCATCGTGATAAG
>JBBIUW010000455.1:0-2743 GCA_037440045.1 Sphingobacteriaceae bacterium | reverse complement strand
CAATGGAGACCAACCTATAAATGAAAGCAAAAAGTGTTAACCCTGCGTAATATAGTGCCCCGTAATCATTAAACACAAAAACAATTGATAAAACCCCAAAAAAAAATGCGGTGCCAATTTGTTGAAATGTAAATCTATTCTTAAATTTCAGTAGGATAATATTAATTTTATTATTCAATTGATATAGAAAGAGCATAAAACAAATTATTCCAATATATCCAGCACTCAACATTATATTAATTAAAATTGGGAGAGGACTAATTACCTTAAAAGAACTACCGAAATAGGATTGCCTTGCTTCTTGAAATGCGATAATAATAGACTTGCCGCGGATATTCAAAGAACTAGTTTTATTTAAGAATTCCGAATCTGTACCTATATTTGATGAAATTGTTAATAAATCATCAAATTTTTCCAAATTGAATATAACTAGTGCAAACAAAATAATTGGGGCATAGAATAAAATATATTTGTGATTGATGAAAGACACAGACAACCAATAAAATGCAATAAAGATTAAGCAAAGATAAAAAGAAGCCGATAATGTGAGGAAACAAAATAGTAAAATTGCAGAGGCGCAATAAGCCCAATACTTATTATTTAAGAATAATGCAAGTACTGCAGGAAACAAAAAATGCACGACTACTAATGATGGTTCTGCTAAAAAACTATGGATTCTACCTATTTTCATTCCTAATATTGTGTAAACATCATTTGTCATTAAGCCGAATAGCTTAATCAATTGAAAATCTGTTGATTGAACTTTATTTATAAGATCAGGAAAGATTAAGCATAAGAATAATTGGGAAATTGCTAAAATTGAAAAAAAAGCAGTAAGTGATACAATCCACTTTACGCCAATTAATATATTTCTATTTGAGACTGTAAGAATGGTGAAAATTGCCAATGCTGTAATAATGTATTGAGAAAGAGCTATCAATTCGCGATTGTATATGATGTTAAAAATAACTAGCAGAATTGATAGAAGAAATAATGGATTTGAAATTGTACTAAAGCGACTATTTGGTATTCGTGAAATAGTATAAGCAAAAATTGGGATAATTAAAATAATTTGAATAGGTCTTTTAATACCAATTAAATCAGCTAACTGAAATTTACCCATAACAAATATCAAAATTGCACAAATTATAATTGAAAGTTTATCTAGTGTTAGGATGTTATTCTGTTCGGAGTTCAATTTATTTTCATTTAATTGATTTTTTAACATGTTATTACGCAGTAATCTTCCGGTGAACCCCGTCTTGTATTTGCAAAAATCGGATTAATTTTCAAAGTTTCTCCTAAATGTTTGGAGAACCTTGCAAGAGGTTGGAGGACTTTTGGAGTTAAGCTAAAGTTTTTTGGTATAGTTGTGTGGAAGCAGTTCTACCAGGTCTTTTCTACTAAACACATCGCAATTTTAATTTAAAATTTCAGATCAACTTACAGCTAATAAAACATGAAAAAAATTTAGGAATTTTTATTTTGAGAGGTATAGATTAGTACAAATTTCATAAAGATAAGGCGCCCTAACATATAAATAGATTTTAATTTAATCAGAGTATTTCCATAACGTATTCCGTATGAAAACTTTAAACAAGCACTTTTGAAACACTTTTTTTTATATTCATATGAACCTCCTGTATAAGCAAGGATTGATTCATGTTTTCTTAGTTGATTTTCATTGAGTATATTTATAAAAGGTGCACTTGCAAGCCTAAGGGGAACAGACATATCTTTTTGCGAATATCCCAATTCATGTAACCGGTAAAAACCTAATCTAGCTGGGATATATAAAAATTTATCAGTAATCTGCGAAATTCGAAGCCATGCATTATAATCTTCACATGCAACCATTTGTAATTCTTCATTTAAACCATCGATACTTTCTAGACAGATTTTGCGTACAACAACTGAAGAATTATTTATAAAATTGCCTTTTACTAGAAGATCAATCAATACAGGGGAACTTAGTTTTTGACCCTTAAGTGATTTTCTACTCAATATAGCTGATTGGTTTCTTATAATTTTTAAATCGTGATAGATCAGGTCAACATTTTCATTAATTCTGTCATGGCATACTTGTAATTTGTTTGGAGTCCACCAATCATCCGAATCTAAAAAGCATATCCAATCTCCTTTTGCATTTTTAATACCAATATTTCTTGAAGCTGCAATAATTCCATTATTCCTAAAATTTATGATTTTTATTCTATTATCTTTATATGCATCTATTAGTTCAATTGTATTATCTTCTGAAAAGTTATTTACTATGATGATTTCCCAATTGGTATAGGTTTGGGATAAGATAGAATCCAAGCATATATTTATAAAATGAGCATGGTTGTATGTTGGAATTACAACCGAGAATAGTATTGTATTGTTAGATTTTAACATAATTGCCCTCTAAATAATCGAATAACTCATTCATTCCTGTTCGAAGATCATATTGTAATTCAAAACCAATTTCTCTAATTCTCTTATTGCTAATCTGGTATTTCTCCATTTTTGAAAGAGTTTCAGCATTACAGATTACTTTATCGGGAGTTACTATGGGCAGATTCTGTTTATATCGGCTGAAATATACTTCTTTTAGTATTTCAGCAATCTCTAAAAGGGTCAGTGTTACACCTGAACTTATATGATAGATGTTATTTTCTTGTCTTTTTGAATCATGATAGATTATTTTTAATATTGCTTGACACACATCGTTCCCATGAATAAAATCGCGTTGTGGCGTTCC
>JBBIUW010000454.1:0-2759 GCA_037440045.1 Sphingobacteriaceae bacterium | reverse complement strand
AAACATCATTTGCTCTACCTAAGTAACAAGGGTCATGAAACACAATTTTCTTTCCTTTAAATTCTCCACCTTGTACTTTTAATTTTCCTTCGTTAATTAGTTGTTGTACTAACTCCGTATGATGGATTACTTCGTATTTACCTCCTAGTTCAGGATACTCATTTTTAATAGTATTAAAACAATGTGGACATCCAGTAACAATTTTCTTTACATCATACCCATTTAAAATAGTAATGTTCTGCATTGCTTGCATTTGAAACAAGAACTCGTTCCCTGCACGTTTTGCTGGATCTCCAGTACATGATTCTTCAACACCCAATACTGCGAAATTTGCACCTACATGATTTAATATACGAACAATGGCTTTTGTAATTTTTTTTGCTCTGTCATCAAAACTTCCACTACAACCAACCCAAAATAAAATATCTGGAGTTTCGCCGTTAGCGATTTTCTCTTGCATTGTAGGAACCTTTATTGTACTCATAATCTTATTTTAATTTTAAGGATTTTGTGATTAATCTTGAAGAATGATGTATCCTAAGAATATAAATTTTATGTTTTTTATTGGTATAAATAATTCTATAATTCCCTTCTATTAACTCTTTAATTAGTCTTTTATTTATTTCAGGAACGACTCTTCCTGCATTTGGAAACTCAACCAATATTTTAACTCTTTCAAAAAATGACTCAATTGTTTTTCTTGCATATAATTCTGAATCCTTAGCGATATAATCGTGAATATCAATAGTATCACGAAACGCTAATTTTGTCCAGATTATTTCTTCCATTTCCTTTTGAAATATAATTCTACCTCTGAATTTAAAACAACCTGATTTGTTTCAATTTGAGCTAAGCCTTTTTCAACTTTATCAATCAGGATTAATTTTTCTAAAAAGTCATCAAGATTAATGTTTTTACCCATTTCATTAGCAGCTTGTATAATTTTTTCTTTTTTCATTTCTATAAAACCTATTTTTCAAAAACCTGAATTGTTACATTTTTCTCTACTAAATCAGTAAATCTTCCTTCGTAGCGCGTAGCTCTTACCATATGGTTATCTACCCAATGGTAATTTCCTCCACGAGGTTTTCCCATTAATAAACCATGATATTTAAAACCATGTTTATTCAGCCATCTTTCTGTTACTTCTCTATGCTCTTCTGTACGAGAAGTAAAGAATGTGATGATATGACCTTCATCGTACCATTTATTTAATGTAACTAATGCTTCAGGATACAACGCCGCTGTTTCCATACGTTCTGGTTGCTCGTTTGGAATATCATCACAAATAGTTCCGTCAATATCAATTAAATAATTTTTAACGTGTTCTGGTAATACGGGACTAATTTTTTGTCCGTTTTCTTCTTTCTCTACTAATTTAAAATCTGTGCTCATTATCTTTTATTAATTTTCGTTTATCCAATTTGCTCTGTCTGCCGGACTAAATTGCCAAGGCGCTCCATTGTTTTCTAAGTTAGAAAACATGCCATTTAACTCATTAGGTGCCGAACTTTGTTCTAACACCAACTGTTGACGCAATCCTACAATAATAGATAATGGATCAATGTTTACTGGACATTCCTGCACACAAGCATTGCAAGTATTACAAGCCCACACTTCTTCTGATGTAATATAATCACCTAATAAAGATTTACCATCATCTACAAATGTTCCACCATTCTTGTCTATATTTTTTCCAACTTCTACTAATCTGTCTCTTGTATCCATCATAATTTTACGAGGAGATAATGTTTTACCAGTAATATTCTGAGGACATGAAGATGTACAACGACCACACTCCGTACAAGAATAAGCGTCTAATAATTGTTTCCACGTTAAATCAGTTACATCTTTTACCCCAAATTTAATTACTGCATTTGGATCAAGAACTGGCTGATAAGACGGATCAAAATTTGGTTTTACTACATCAGTTACTTCAAATAAATTATTGAATTGTCCTTTTGACTTTAAGTTTGAGAAATAGGTATTAGGGAAAGCTAATAGAATGTGTAAGTGTTTTGAAAAAGGTAAATAGTTTAAGAAACCAAACACCATGATGATATGTCCCCACCAACCAATACGCTCAATCACGTGAAGTCCTGCATTTGGCATACCACCATAAATTAATGGCCCTAAATGACTACTGATTGAAAAACCTAAAGAATTGTCTCCTAAATTTTCGGCATGTGATTGTCCTCTCGAATACAACACCTCGTCTGCGCCATTCATCATAAAAATGAAACAGATAAGAGTTATTTCCATAATTAAAATAATGTTTGCATCTAATTTAGGCCAACCATTTAATTCGCTTTTTACTAAACGAGGGACTTTTAATAAATTTCTACGAGATAAAAATGCAACCGTACCAATAAATGCTAGTACAGATAAAATTTCGATGAAGCTTACCATAAAAGTATAAAAACCTCCAAGTGAACCTCTAAATGCGCGGTGATGGCCAGCAATACCATCAAATATAATTTCTACTAATTCTATTTGAGTGATAACAAAAGCTGCATATAAAAACAAATGCAAAATTGCAGGAATAGGACGTGTAAACATTTTCTTTTGACCCAATGCAACTAATATCATTGTTTTTAAACGTTCGCCTTTATTATCTTTTATAGAAATATCTTTTCCTAATAAAATATTGCGACGGATTTTTTTTGCATTAATGAAAAAAAACGTGCTTGAACCAATAAGTAAAGCAATAAAAATGATTGATGAAATCATAGAGCGAGATTAAAGTTTAGGTTTGTTTT
>JBBIUW010000453.1:0-2766 GCA_037440045.1 Sphingobacteriaceae bacterium | reverse complement strand
GTACTATACTAAAATTAATTCAAGATAGTAATGGTACTATTTGGGCTGGCACTTTTGAGGCAGGTCTTTTTGCTATAAACCCTAATACATTTGAAAGTAAAAGATATGGTATTGCTAATGGATTACCATCCGATGGTATTAATTGTATCTACGAAAACAAAGAAGATAAAACATTAATGCTAGGTACAGATGGTGGTGGAATATGTATTCTTGATTTTGTAACAAGTACGGATAGGCCTTTAGTTACAACATTTAAACACATCGATAATAAAAACTCTATTAGTTCTAACAATGTAAATAATATTTATAAAGATAAAAATGGTATTTTTTGGATTGCAACAAGTAATGGTTTAAATAAATTTGATTTAAAGCAAAAGCACTTTACCGTATTTACCGAAAAAGATGGTTTACCAAATAGTTATATTTATGATGTTATTCCTGATAAGAATGAAAACTTGTGGTTACCAAGTAATTTTGGATTAACAAAATTTAATCCAAACACAAAAAACGAAAATGGTTCGGCATTTAAAAACTATAATACCAATGATGGTATACAAGCGCGCGAATTTAATCAAGGCGCCTCTTTTTTATGTAAAGATGGAAAAATATTGGTTGGTGGTATTGCTGGTTTAAATTATTTCGATCCATTATCTATTAAAGGAAGTACAATAACTCCAAACTCTTATATCTATTCTTATTCCAGACAAGGGAAAGACATTGATACGGATTCAAGCATTATTTATAAACATAAGTTAGAGTTAACATATAAAGAAAACTACTTCACATTTGAATTAGTGGCCTTAGATTTTGTATCTATTGAGAAAACTAAATTCATGTATTATTTAGAAGGCTATGATAAAGACTGGTCTTCCCCTACTTCTGTTAGATTCGTTTCATATACCGAGTTGCCTGGTGGTGAATATACATTTAAAGTAAAAGCAACAAATAGCGATGGTATTTGGACAGAAACGCCAACTTCTATAAAAATAAAAGTTATTCCACCCTGGTGGAAAACAACTTGGTTTTATATCATTGCTGGCTTAGGTTCTATTGCGTCTGTTATTGGTTTTATCAGATATAGAACAAACATTATTAAAAAAGAAAATAAAATACTTGAAAATAAAGTAGCTGAACGAACTAAAGAATTAGCAGAAAAAAATAGAGATATTACTAGTAGTATTGAATATGCTAAACGAATTCAAGAAGCAATCCTCCCATCTAAAGATTTAATTTTCTCGAAACTTAAAAATATTTTTATTCTATATAAACCTAAAGACATTGTAAGTGGTGATTTTTATTGGTTTGGAGAAAAAGACAATTATAAAATTATAGCTGTTGTAGATTGTACAGGACACGGTGTACCTGGGGCATTTATGAGTATGATAGGCCATAATTTATTAAACCAAATAGTGGTTGAAAAAGGTATTAGCACCCCAGGTATAATTTTAGAAGAATTACATAAAGGTGTTCAAGCGGCCTTAAAACAAGGGCATAATGAAGTAGATACCAATGATGGCATGGATGTGTCTTTATTAGCTATAAACACTTCTACTAACGAATGTTTATGGGCTGGAGCTTTTAGAAGCTTAGTGATAGTTAACAATGAAGGAGAATTAGATAAATTTGAAGGTAATAAATACCCTGTTGGCGGTGCTCAATTAGATTCTGAAAGACATTTTACGACACATTCTCGCAAATTAAATAAAAATGATTGCTTATATCTGTTTACTGACGGGTACGCTGATCAATTTGGCGGCCCTAAAGGCAAGAAATTTATGGTGAAGCAATTCCACGATAATTTAAAATCTATTCATCAATATTCTATTTCTGAACAACAAAAAGAACTTGAAAAACATTTAAACGATTGGAAAGGTAATTTTGAACAAATTGATGACGTATTAGTTATTGGAATAAAAGTTTAAAAAAAATCGACAAAAGTGTTTTTTAAGTCAATATTGTTTTTATATTTGGTTCACCATTTTGGCACTTTTATTGTTAACTTAAATTAACAAAATATATTAAAATGAAAAAATATACAATCTTATCTCTTCTTTTTCTCACTTCATTCTTAATTACTCTAAACTCTTGTAAAAAAGAAGATAAACAAGTTGACACTGAAACTCAATCAGCAGTTGATAATGCATTATGCGAACAACAATTCTTGGCAATTACACCAGTTGTTAGTGAAAAAGGTATAAATCAAAGCGGTATTAAAAAAACAACTGCAACATGTGAAACATTTACAATTTTAGGAGCAATTAGCGGAACTAACACTCCAAATGTAGCTACTGATACAATTGTAGATGCAAATGGATATTATCAAAATGGCCCTGTATCATTTGAAATTGATTATGGTACAACTACCGGTTGCATGTCTTTCGATAATTTGTCTACTAAATATGGTAAAATCAGAATCACAACCGCTAAAAGATGGAGTGCTTATAATAACCCTGTAACAATTGATTTGATTGGATATAAAATTAATACCATCAATTACTCAGCTCAAATTATTATTACCCGATTAGATTCTGTTACTGTAACATCACAAATCAATAACGGATATTGTGATAATGGAACTTGGAATATTTCTTATACCGGAACCAAAACCATTAAACAAATTGCTGGTTATTCTACTAAAAATGATGAATCTGACGATATTATTTCTATAACAGGATCTTCATCTGGTAAAAACAGAGATGGCAAAAATTTTACATCAAATATCACAAGTCCTATTATTAAAAAATCTAATTGTAAATGGATGACATC
>JBBIUW010000452.1:0-2770 GCA_037440045.1 Sphingobacteriaceae bacterium | reverse complement strand
TTCGATGATGGCTACATATTTAAAATCATCAGGAACACCTTCTTGTTTTAAAATGGGTTCAATTAACGGAAACCATTTTTGTGCTTTATGAAATAATGCTAATGATGAATTTTTCCAGGTTTTATTGGCGAAAAATTCTTTTTCTAAACTTTCTTTGATTTCGTAATCGTTTTGAGGAACTCGCTCTCCTGCAAATTGTAAATTGGCTGGTATGTTTAAACCTAATACTTTAAAGTTTGAATTTGAATAGTCTAAATTTGTTTGCAAAGGGGTAAATAAAATACATTTGATTAAAAAACTAATCAATGCCCACGCCACCAAACTCAGGTATGTTTTTTTGTAAAGAGGACTTGGTTCGCGAAAAATTTTTAATATCCAAACAGATATGGTCACTTTCTTTTTATAATCGTATTTAGATATAAAGATACAAAAGTGATAGCACAAAAAATAATAGAAACGACTAACCAAGTAGTTTGATAGTTTAATATTTGATTTATGGCCAAGGAAAGTCCCATCATACCTATACCTGCAAATAAAATGGCTATTCTTTTTTCTGTAATTCCTTTAAAAAATAAGTGATGTGTTGTGTGATCTTTTCCACCTACAAAAGGCGATTGTCCACGACTGATGCGGTTTATACTAACCGTAATTGTGTCTGTAATAGGTAATATAAATACCAATGCTACAGATAAAAAACCCATTAAAATAGGATTGACAGAAAACCAAGCGTTATTAACTAATGTAAAAGAGTTCCAGCAATAATCAATACCTACAACAGCTAAAAAAGCACCTAGAAATTGGCTCCCAGTATCGCCCATAAACATTTTGGCTGGATGCCAATTGTGAACTAAGAACCCTAAAAGAGCACCTAAAAGCCCTAAGCTTAAAATAGGAATTGGACTTAAAATTAAATTTAAATTAATATTTAAAAATACAACAAACATTAAAATTAATATGGAAACAATAGTTGTGATTCCATCCATATTATCTAACATATTGATAGAATTCATAAACCCAATTACCCAAAAAACAGTTAATCCAAAGTTTAAAGCTTCATTTGTAAAAATATTTATCTTGGTTCCTGTAAAATACAGAATTAAACCACAAACTAATTGAGCAATAAATTTTAATAGAGGTTTGGTATTATAGGCATCATCGGCTAATCCCATTAAAAAAGCAAGAGTACAAACAATAAAAATTCCAACAATCTTTAAACTACTATAGTTCAGAGGCAGAAGGTGTTCAATAAAGTTTAAGATAATAAAGGTGATTAAGAAAATTACAAAGAATGAAATTCCTCCGATTGAAGGTTTTGCAGAAGGACTCCATCTTATTTGTTTCTCATTGTTTTGCTGATGTCGTATACCTAATGTTTGAGAAAATTTCAATAAAATTGAATTAAATAATGCAGATAACACAAAGGTAATTCCAATGGTAGTTACAATAAATAACTGGATATTGTTTTGAAGAAAATTCATTAAAATGGGCTAGTAAATTCTTTGAAAGGTATTCCAATTAAATCTTTTTCTGATAAAATAGGATTTGATATATTCCAGTTTATATTTAAATCAGCATCATTCCAAAGTACACAGCCTTCAGATGCTTTATTATACACATTTGTACATTTGTATGAAAATATGGTGTTGTCTCTGAGCGTTAAAAAACCATGAGCAAAACCTGGAGGAATGTAAAACATTGTTTTATTTTCTTCAGTTAGCTCAATTGTAACATGTTCACCATAAGTGGGCGAATTTTTTCTAATATCAACTGCTACATCTAAAACGGCACCTGTAATTACTCTCACAAGTTTACCTTGATCGTGTGGAGGTGCTTGAAAATGTAACCCTCTTAAAACTCCCGTACTTGATAATGATTGATTATCTTGTTTAAAGTTTACAGTGATATTGTGTTGATGAAATACATCCTGATTATAACTTTCAAAAAAATAACCTCGAGCATCAGCAAACACTTTAGGTTTTATAATCAATAAGTCTTTTATTTTAGTTTCAATTATTTCCATAATTTTGAAAAACGATTTGTTTTTTCGGCTTTATCATCTCCGTAATATCCATTACCATAACCGTATCCATACCCGTAGCCGTATCCATATTTATAGCCGTATGAAGAACGATTTGTATCAACGCCATTTAAAATCATAGATAAATTTTTAATATTTCCTTCGTTTATTAATTTATCTAAGATTTGAACAAAGGCTTTTTTAGAGTAATCTGCTCTAAAAACATAAATTGGATAGTCTGCTTTTTGAATTGTTGTAATACCATCAGTTACCAAGCCAATAGGAGGATTATCAAATACAATATAATCGTAATTATGTTTTAGTTCTTCAATAAGTGTGTTTAATCGGTCGCTTATAATTAATTCTGATGGGTTAGGAGGAATTGGTCCTGCAGTTATATAATCTAAATTAGGGAAATGACTATGATTGATACAATCTTTGATTGGAGTCATATTAGTTAAAATTGTACTCATACCAACTTCATTAGATACGCCAAAACCCTTATGTATTTTGGGTTTTCTCATATCTAAATCTAATAAAATAACTTTTTTGCCTGTATATGCTAAAATACCAGCAATATTTAAACATACAAATGTTTTACCTTCACCAGAAATTGAAGAAGTAACGGCAATAATTTTTTTAGCTTCTGAATTATGAATAAAATTTAAGTTAGAACGAATGCTCCTAAATGCTTCAGCTATTTGTGATTTAGGATTTTTATCTACAACTAATTGAGATACAGGAACATCACTT
>JBBIUW010000451.1:0-2772 GCA_037440045.1 Sphingobacteriaceae bacterium | reverse complement strand
AATCATCCTCCCGATTTAATTTTATTAGATCTTGGATTACCTGATGAAAGTGGGCACACTGTACTCGAAAAATTAAGAGCATGGTATACAAAGCCAATCATTATTTTATCAGTACAGAATAATGAAGAAGACATAGTGTCTGCTTTAGATGCAGGAGCAAATGATTATTTAGTTAAACCATTTAGGACAGGTGAATTATTAGCTCGTATTCGCTCTTTATTAAGAAGTACATCTCTAGAATCCGAAACACCTATTTTTATTAGTAATGATGTTCATGTTGATTTATCGCTTCGTACCGTTAAAAAAAATAATGAGCTCATAAAATTAACAGCTACCGAATATAATTTGTTGGCGTTATTAATTAAAAATGTAGAAAAAGTATTAACGCATCAATATTTGCTTCGTGAAATATGGGGGCCAAGCTATATTAGTCAATCACAATACTTAAGAGTATATATAGCTCAATTACGTAAAAAAATAGAAAACGATATTAATAACCCCACACACATTATTACAGAGAGCGGAATTGGATATCGCTTCGTGTGAATTTTTATAAAATCTTTATACTTCTCGTTATAATCTTTATAAGGCCTTTATAGTATTGCCAGTAATTTTGTGGCATGAAATTTTTCTTATATACATCACTTTTTACGAGTCTTTTAATGGCTTCCATGGCTCAAGAAGACACCACCAATTTTTTAAACAAACAAAAAGGCGAACCACTCGAAGGTATGGATTGCACCTGGTGGAACGGGGGGGACAGACGCTCATCTCCAACAATGAGTGGAAAATATTTTACTCCTACAGTAATGGTAGATGTTAATTACTCTTATTCGTTTAATAATCCTATAGATAACACAGTGGTAGGTTCTACAGCCTTAGCTCGTAATAATGAAATGCAAGTGTCTGCCGTTCATATTGGTGGAGATTTTTATCGAAATAATGCTAGAGCTCATATAGTGGCTCAATTCGGTACACGTTCAACAGTAGTTCCACGAAATGATTATAGCGTTTATAAAGGTCAGTATCAACTTGCAGATGTTTATCGTTACTTAGCGGAAGCTAATGCTGGATATCATTTTAATGTTTTGCACGGAATTAATATAGATGCTGGAATGTTTATGTCTTACATTGGATTAAACTCTTATTATCAGGTTGAGAATTGGGAATATCAAGCATCTTTCACATCAGATAATACTCCTTGGTTTTTTAATGGTGTTCGTCTCCAAATTTTTGCAACCAAAAAATTAAAAGTTGAACCTTGGATTATTAATGGATGGCAAAGTTATGGGATGTTTAACAAACAACCGGGTGTAGGAGGAAATATTACATGGTGCCCAAATGAAAATATTAAAGTGTTAACCAATAATTATTATGGAGCTGATGCTGCAGGAATACCTAATCGTAAACGATTTCATACAGATAATAGTGCCTTAGTAAGATATTTTAATAGACCTAAATCAAAACTAATAAGTAAAATGGCTTTCTCATTAACTGGTGATTTTGGTTTTGAAAAAGGCGGTGGTGTTAATGGATTACATGATGGAGATTCTGTTAAAGGACCTGCACAATATTTTGCAAGCGTGATGTTTTATAATAGAGTGTGGTTTTCAAAAAATCATTTTGCTTGGACTATTGGCGGAGGTTATATGCAAAACCCAGGCCGCTATTTAGTATTATATCCAACAGGACAAGCTAGTCCTTTACCTAGTTCAACCAATCCTACTCAAACAGCAGGAACATTTCCTTATACAGCAAATCCAGGTGATCAATTTTATGGGTTCGATTATTCTACAAATATAGATTGGATGCCCAATCAACATATCTGTTTCAGATTTGAATATGTTCATCGTCAATCTAGTGTGCCTTATTTTGCTGGGCACGGAGGAGTTACTTCTCCTTCAGGATATACTACAACTCAAATCCCAACAGATTGGAAACCTGATTTAGTAAAATCTGAAGACAGAATTATTTTTGCATTATTGTTTAGACTGTAATTTACAATGGAGTATTCTCTTCCCAAATCATTGCTAAGTGCACAATAGTTTGCGTAGCTTTTTCCATATCTTGAACACTTACCCATTCTAATTTACTATGAAAAGCATGCTCGCCAGCATAAATATTCGGGCAAGGTAATCCCATAAATGATAAACGAGAACCATCCGTTCCTCCGCGAATGCTTGATAAAACAGGTTTAACACCAGTTCTACTGATTGCTTCTAATGCGTAGTCAACTACAAAATAACAGGTATCTAAAACATCTTTCATATTGCGATACTGTTCTGTAACCACAAAATTATAGCTTGATTTTTTATAATTTGATAAAACAGATTTGGTGATTTCTTCTAATTCGTTTTCTAAAGCTTTTAATGTTGCGGTATCAAAAGCACGAATAATAAAATTAATCTCTACTTTTTCTAATCCACCATTTATTGAAACCGGGTGCATGAAAGGTTGTTTCTTTTCAGTAGTTTCAGGCGTTTTATCTTTTGGTATACGGTTAATAATTTCGGCTGCAATTTTAATAGAGTGCTCCATTTTATCTTTGGCGAAACCTGGATGTGTAGGGATGCCATTAATTGTAATGCTTACGCCATCTGCACTAAATGTTTCATTCTCCAAATGTCCTAAAGATTCTCCATCCATGGTATAACCATACTGCGCTCCCAAACGTTTCATGTCCACATGGTCTGTTCCTCTACTAATTTCTTCATCAGGTGTAAATAAAATACGAATTGCTCCGTGTTTTACTTCGGGATGAGTCATTAAAAA
>JBBIUW010000450.1:0-2781 GCA_037440045.1 Sphingobacteriaceae bacterium | reverse complement strand
CAAGTAAAAATTGAAGTTGGTGCTGCTATGACAGAAATTGAAAACCCACCTGCAGATTTTGCTGTTCAAGGACGAGATTTAATGAGTGGTATTCCAAAAGAGGTATTTGTGAGTTATGTAGAAATTGCTCACTGCTTAGATAAATCTATTTCAAAAATTGAAGAAGCGATTTTAAATGCTTTAGAGATGACTCCTCCTGAATTAGCTGCCGATATCTATCGCACTGGCATTTACATGGCAGGTGGTGGTTCTTTATTAAGAGGCCTTGATAAACGAATTTCATTAAAAACAAAATTACCTGTTCACGTATGCGAAGATCCATTAAGAGCTGTAGCGCGTGGAACTGGTATTGCTTTGAAAAATGTACACAAATTCCCATTCTTAATTAAATAACAACTAAAACAAAATAAAATGAAAAAAATAACTTTATTCGCCCTAGTTTTAATAAATGCTATTTTATCAACTTCCAAAGTTGTAGCGCAAGATAATTCCGCATACGGCAAAGGTACTGTAGTTGCTACTGTTGGTTATGGTTTACCAGATTTATACCGTTCCACTTTAAGAGTAGCTTATAATGGTTACAATTCAACAACCGTAAGAGGCTTTGGTCCTTTAATTTTAAAAGGCGATTATGGTATCTATAAATTTAAATGGGGACATTCAGTTGGTGCTGGAATTGTTTTAGGTTACAATTCAACTACCATTAAGTTTAATTACAATCACTGGAATAATGGGCAATTAAAATATGTTAATTATAGCGAAACAGATGTTTACCGTACTATTACTGTTGGTGCTAGAGGCTCATACCATTTTTATACAAAAGAAAAATTAGATTGTTATGCTAGCATTGGCTTAGGATTTAATGTTAACTCAGCTGTTCAAACAACTGATAATCCTGATGGTGCAAATATTGCAGTTTCAAAACGCTCTGGCGCTTATGAATCTTTTACCGTTGGTATTAGATATTATTTCACTAAAAACTTTGGTGTGTATTCAGAGTTAGGTTGGGATATGTCTGCGCCAATACAAGCTGGATTTGCTTTAAAATTTTAAACTATAAACCAACAAAGCAAACTATACATAACCAATGAAAAACCTTTTAAATTTTTTATATAAAAACAATTTCTTTTTCGTGTTTTTATTTTTAGAATTTATTTGTGTTTTTTTTATGATAAAAATTAACGGTTATCAGGGGTCTAGTCTTTTAAACTCTTCAAATAAAGTCAGTGCTAAAATTTACGAGGTTGAAGCTGGCGCTAAAGAATATTTATTATTAAAAGATGAAAATGAACGTTTAGCAAAAATGAATACATTTTTATTAAACAGAATTAAACTAGGCTACGCTGCTATTCCTTTAAAATCCTACAAAAAAAACGACACACTTTATAAACAAGAATATGAGTTTATGAGTGGAAAAGCAATTAACAGTTCGGTAAACAAAAGAAATAACTATTTAACCTTAAACGTGGGCGAAGCCCAAGGTGTAGCACATGATATGGCGGTTATAACTAGCGATGGTATTATTGGGATTGTGAAAGATGTATCAGAAAACTTTTCATCAGCAATGTCTATCCTACATAAAGATGTTCGTGTAAATTGTCAATTAAAAAAAGATGGAACTTATGGTCCGTTAATTTGGGATGGTAAAGATTATCGATTTTCAAACTTAACCGATATTCCAACTCACGCTAAAATAAAAAAAGGAGATACCGTCATTACAAGTTCATTATCTGGTATTTTCCCTGAAGGTATTATGGTTGGTACAGTTGACAGTTACGAACAAAGACCCAACGAATCTTTTTATACTGTAAAAGTAAAATTAAGCGCTGATTTAAAAAAAGTAAATCACGTGTCTATCATTAAATATAATTACAAAACAGAAAGAGATAGTTTAGAAATTAAATCGCAGGTACAAAGTGATAAATAATATAATTAAAATAGGAATTCGATTTATTCTAATAGTACTCTTACAAGTAGTAATAGTGCAAAACATCCGTTTAGGATCTTTCATTATTCTATTTCCGTATGTGTTATTCATTTTACTTCTTCCTTTCGAAACTCCTAAATTAGTTGTATTAGGTTTATCATTTTTCACTGGTCTGGTCATTGACATGTTTTATGATACAGCGGGCATGCATGCGGCAGCGTGTACATTGATTGGTTTTGCAAGGTATTATATTTTAAAACTATTATCTCCTCGAGAAGGCTACGATCCTGGTTTAATTCCAAATGTAGATTCTATGGGACCAGTTTGGTTTATAACCTACTCTGCTATCATTATCTTTCTGCACCACTTATTCTTTTTTTATTTAGAAATCTTTAGATTCAGCGAATTCTTCAGAACCTTTTTAAGAGTATTGTTAAGTACCATTGGTACATTTTGTTTCGTTTACATTGTTCAATTTTTATTTTACAAAACTGATAGAAACAAATAATGAATAATAATTCTCATTTAGCAGACAGAAAATATATCATCAGTGGTTTCTTTATTATAGTAGCCATTGTATACATTTCTCGTTTGTTTTACATTCAAATTATTGATGATAAATATAAACTAGATGCCAGAAATAATGCATTTAGAAACAGAACTGAATATCCATTAAGAGGTTATATCTACGACCGTAATGGAAAATTACTTGTACAAAACGTCTTATCTTACGATTTGCTGGTAACTCCTAAATTAGCCAAAGGATGTGATACAATGGCCCTTTGTCAAATATTAGAAATCACCAAAGAAGAATTTTTACGTAAAATGAAAAAGGCTTGCCAAGCGCCTAATTC
>JBBIUW010000449.1:0-2785 GCA_037440045.1 Sphingobacteriaceae bacterium | reverse complement strand
TAACCACTATCATGAACTGAATGAACCATAAAAACCTCCTGACAATATTATAGCAAAAATCATTATTCTCATTTATCCTCATTCGTACAGGGTTATTTAATGTTTACATAGCTTAATATAAAAAGTATTAATAAAATTAAACCACGAATACTTCGATACTTCGACTATGCTCAGTACGACGCAATGCTCAGTAACAGGAACGAATGAATACGAAAAAAAATACTACATATTAGTGTATATAATACTAATTATTCGTGAAAATTTGTGTTGATTCGTTGTACACTGAGAAGTGTCGAAGTGTGGCTAAAAAATCTTCTTCTAATCCTTTGTTATCATTATCTTTAAGTTTTATGACTTTTAAATAGACCTGCATTCGTAGTTAAACTTTCCAATAAAAAAACAGTGGGTTCAAACCCACTGTTTATACTCAAAGCAATTTTGTTTGAGTATAACTAGATTTTATTAGTGTTACTTATCATCATTTGTCATATTAATAGTCAGTTTTTTTAATTAATTTTTTCCATTATCTCTGTTACAGTATCAAAAGAAGTTATATCAAAAATCTCATCAATTATAGTATCTAATTTAGTTATATCTTTACAGGTTTCGATTTTTTCTTTCAACTCTGAAGGTATTTCACCTAGTTTTTTGTTCAATAGTTTTAGGGATTTTTCTATTAAGGCTTGAGTTCTCCCTTCAGCTTTTCCTTCAGCTTTTCCTTCAGCTTTTCCTTCAGCTTTTCCTTCAGCCATCCACTCTTCTTTAAATCTATTTGCTTGTTTTTTTAATGCTGTTGCTAACATTGAATCTACCTCACTTTTATCACTATATACTTTTGCTAACTCATTAAAATCCTTACTATCCATTTTATTATTATTACTAAACTGCTCATACCAATTAAAAAATATTGATATGGCTTGTTTATCTTCTTCTTTTTCAAATAAATTTCCAAATGCCGTTTTTATTAACTCTATATCAAAATAGGCTTCTGTCAAAAATAAAGTAGAGGCTATATTTCCTGCTTTCAAAAGAAATTCTTTATCAAATGAATTTTCTGCTATCTTAAAGTATTTAAAGTTTATGGCATAATCACCCAAGTTAATATTATTTTCTATAAGCTCATTTATTTGCTCAGGAGCTGTCCATTTTCTATCGCCATTATACAAAACTATTGGAAAAATCTGTGGTAGTTTTTTTACTTTCTTATGATTTTCTAAATAATAAATATACAAACTTGTTATGTAGTGTAATACTCTAACTGCCATGAATTTTTGTACATTTGATTGAAACTCTATTAATATATAGATATATGCTTCCTTACCTCCGATTTTTACTTTTTGGATAAAATCTGTTTCTCTTTCCAAATATTCATTAGAAACAAAAGTTCTATTCAAAGGTGTACAAGTTGAAAAATCAACCTCTTTAACCCAAGGCTGATTTACAAATGTCTCTAGTAATTGCTTAAAAATTGTAATGTTAGAAAAAAGCTTTCTATAACCACTATCATGAACTGAATGAACCATAAAAACCTCCTGACAATATTATAGCAAAAATCATTATTGTCATTTATCCTCATTCGTAGTTAAACTTTCCAATAAAAAAACAGTGGGTTTAAACCCACTGTTTAGTTAAAAAAATCTATTACTAGAACCTTTCAGCCATAAAGTTAATTAAATCAACTACTCTGGTTGAATAACCCCATTCATTATCGTACCAAGAAACAACTTTTACCATTCTTTTTTCCATTACAAGGGTAAGTCCAGAATCAAGAATTGATGAGAATGGATTACCAATGTAATCAGTAGATACTAATGGTTCATCACTAACATCAAGAATACCTTTTAGATCTGATTGAGCAGCTTCTTTCATTGCGTTATTGATTTCTTCTACAGTAACATCAG
Organism: Sphingobacteriaceae bacterium; assembly: GCA_037440045.1. Taxonomy (GTDB): domain Bacteria; phylum Bacteroidota; class Bacteroidia; order B-17B0; family Aurantibacillaceae; genus UBA4416. Next base: position 884 of record JBBIUW010000449.1, on the reverse strand, counting down.
TTCCAAGATTAGCAACAAAGTCAACTACAGATACGTCTGGAGTTGGAACTCTTAAAGCAAAACCAGTTAGTTTACCTTTCATTTCTGGAATAACTAAAGCCACAGCTTGAGCAGCACCAGTTTTGGTAGGAATCATCGATTGGGTGGCTGAACGGGCGCGGCGTAAATCGCTGTGGTAGACGTCAGTCAGAACCTGGTCATTGGTATAGGAGTGAATCGTCGTCATCAAGCCGTGCTCAACACCGATCGTATCGTGCAAAGCCTTAACCAGCGGCGCCAGACAGTTGGTCGTGCAGGAAGCGTTGGAAATTACCGTGTCCGAGGCTTTCAAAACGTTGTGGTTGACACCGTAAACGATGGTGGCATCGACGTCATTGCCGCCGGGGGCGGAAATCAATACTTTTTTAGCGCCTGCGGTAATGTGGGCTGAGGCTTTAGCTTTGCTGGTGAATAGGCCGGTACATTCATGCACGACGTCAATGCCGAGATCAGCCCACGGCAGTTTGGCCGGGTCGCGTTCGGAAAATACCCGGATTTTATCGCCGTTGATAACGATATAGTCGCCGTCCACGCTGACTTCAAAAGGGAATTTTCCGTGTACCGAGTCATATTGCGTCAAGTGGGCATTGGTTTGCGAATCGCCCAAATCGTTGATGGCAACGATTTGAAATTCATTGGTGCGGCCTGATTCGTATAATGCGCGTATGATATTACGCCCAATTCGACCATAACCATTGATTGCAACTTTAATTGGCATTGAGTTTTCTCCGAGTAATTTAAAAAATGAGTAAAAAGATACGCCTAAGCGCATGTGAGCGTTGTCACTATAGCAAAAATTGGCTTGTTTCGTCCATTAGAGATGTTGCGGAACAATGTGCAGTGCT
>JBBIUW010000448.1:0-2809 GCA_037440045.1 Sphingobacteriaceae bacterium | reverse complement strand
TATATACCGCCACTGCCTGCGTCTCCCCACAGCTGGGGGTAGGCCCACCGGCCGAGTGTGGCCATGGACTCATGCACGCATCTGGTATAACCCTCTCCCGTCAACTGTTATTGTTGTTGATGATGAAAATCGTGAAAATGAAGGCGATTTCTTAGCAGCAGCAGAAATGGCCAGTCCAGAGATGGTTAATTTTATGGCTACTCATGGGAGAGGATTAATATGCACACCTCTTACAGAAGAACGGTGTAAAGAACTTGATTTATATCCTATGGTTGTAGACAACACTGACCCAATGGAGACAGCCTTTACAGTAACTGTTGATTATCGTGGTAAGGGTGCAACAACAGGAATTTCTGCAACTGATAGAGCGAATACTATTTTATCTTTAACTGATCCAAAAACGAAAAAAAGTGAATTAGCTAAACCAGGTCATATATTTCCTTTAATTGCAAAACAAGGTGGTGTATTAAGAAGAACAGGACATACAGAAGCTGCGATAGATTTTGCTAGACTTGCAGGTTTTGCTCCTGCGGGAGTTATAGTGGAAATTATGAACGACGACGGAAGTATGGCTAGATTACCACAACTAATGGAAGTTGCGAAGAAATTTAATTTAAAGATTGTATCAATAGAAGACTTGGTAGCTTATCGAATGAAAAATGATCGTTTAGTAATTAAGGTTGAAGATTTCAGTATTGAAACTAATTATGGAGAATTTAGATTGAGAGCATATGAACAATTAGCTAATAAACAATTGCATATTGTTCTATCAAAAGGAAATTGGGATCAAAATGAACCAGTATTAACAAGAATAACTTCGTCTCAATTAAATAATAATATTCTTGGATTGATTAAGAATCATTCTGATAAAAAAATTGAAGAAGTATTTAATTTAATAAATAAAGAACAAAAAGGCGTAGTATTATTTATTAATCAAGAGAATCAATCAGTCGTATTACACAAAAAAATAAAAGAGATGAAGGTTCGGCAAGTGGATGATACTACACCATTTAATTCAGTTTCTGATGCTCGTGATTTTGGCATAGGAGCTCAAATCCTCCATGATATTGGCATATCTCAAATTCGGTTAATTTCTAATAATGAAAAAATAAAAAGAGTTGGGCTAAGTGGTTATGGATTAAAAATTAAAGAATATGTTGCTTATTAAAGAAATATTATGAAAAATTTACTAACTCTAAATGATATAAATTCACATAAAAAATTTGAAAACGTTATCTGGGAAGGTCGATACCAACCCATTCATAAGGGCCATTTATCATACATTAAAACATTACTTCACTTTGGAAAAACCGTTTGGATTACTGTTAATGCGAATGAATTATCTCATCAGGTTTTTAAAAACCCAGAAGATATAAAAGATAAAAAATTTAGTGATATTGTTGATTTTCATCATCAGCCTAGTAAAAATATGTTTCCATTTTGGTTGCGTTACAAAATGGTGAATGAGGCTATTAAAGAAGCTTTTGGGAACGAAGCACCGATAATGATTATGAGCGGAAGGCGATTAGATTTAGCTTGGGATTTGTATAAAAACATCTTTCCTCCGAATAGAGTTTTTATTACCCCTTTACGTGATGACTTTGAAGACGAAAAAGCGAAGGCATGGAGTTTACAAGGTGAAACAACCTATCGAATAGATGTTTCTAATTTGCCTTTAATATCTGGGACATTAGTTCGAGAGAAATTAGAACAAAAAGATAAATTACATGAGTGGCTGATGCCAAGTACTATTGAATTATTAAAAAATAATGGCTATATCTAATTAATTAAATACTATCTAAAAATATCGATTATGGAAATACAAAAATTTATTGATCAATTGGGAAAAGAAAACGAAGAATTTTTTGCTAAACAAGGTAGATGGGCAACTACTTATTGGGCTGAAAAAATGACTCCTGAAATAGCATTACAAGGGTTGAAAGTTCGTTATTGGAATGAATATATAGGGTTTGAAGTAATCGGGCGATTTATGTTTCGTGTTCCTGACCCTAAATTTAGAGTAATGGTTGGTCGTCAAGTGGGAGATGAAGCGAAACATGCTTATTATATGGAAAAAAGAATTATTGAATTGGGTGGAAATGTGGGAGAGCCTATGCCAGAACAATTAGAGTTTTGGGGCACTATCGATAAACTTATTTATCCAGAAGAATTTTTTGCCGCACAACAATTTACTGTAGAAACACAATCTATAAAACGTAATGAGCAAGCATTAAAAAATTTGGACCCTATAACGGCAGATGTTTTCAGGAATCATATTAATAATGACGAAGTTTTTCATGTTAAATTGGGTAATATGGGATTAGCTCATTATTGCGTTACAGAAGAAGCACAAAGAAGGGCTACGGTTGCTTGCAGAATCGCGCGCGAGAAACATGTTGAAATGGCAATTGCAAATGCCAAAATAATAGGAGAACTAACGGGAAAATCTTTAATCGACTAATGTTTTTTCTAAATTTGATTATTCTAAAATATAAATTTAAATAATAATAATGGAGACATTTGACCTAGAAAACTTAGAAGTTAAGAAGGCAGTAAAAACAAATTTCTTTAATCTCTTAAATAAAATAGATTTTAAATCCAACAAGCAAAAATTAATTCAAATTTCAGGTTTACCTGAACAAACTGTGGTATTTGCTATTGATGAAAAAGAAAATTTAAATACTGGTACATATATTCAATTGCAACATAGCATAGAGTTACTTTTAGAAGGTAAAGGTTTGGAACATTTAGATTACTTAAATCAATTTATTAATTTATATTTTGATGATCCAGATTTTGATATTGACAA
>JBBIUW010000447.1:0-2811 GCA_037440045.1 Sphingobacteriaceae bacterium | reverse complement strand
CTTACACCAATTTCTGGAGCAATACTTTGCAAAGTGATATTTTTGAAAATAGAGTTAGATGATTTCAAATACTTTAGTAGTTCATGAATCATGTTTAGAGATGTTGTTTTAAGTTCTTGATAATTATCATCACTATTAGTAACTGCTATAGGAATATTTAATTTCAAACTTAATGTGCCATTTTTGTAAGAACCCTGAACGATAGATGTTTTATCATAAGAACTACTTAACTGATTATTTAAAATCGCTTTTTTTATTTCTTTCAAAAAAATAAAACTTAAATTAGATTCAGTAGTGTCTTCAATATCTTGAATGGTAAAAATTTGCGCTGCAGCTTGATATTTTTGGCTTGTAATGAGAGGTTGTTTTGCTAATTGACTTATACAACTATTTCCTGAGCAATCAATAATTGCGTTGCATTGAATTTGAAAGTCTTCTTCGTTACTTCTTATTACAACGGATTGCACTTTTTCATTTTCAAAGACCACATGTATTACTTCAGAATTAAGGCAAAGATGCACCTCATGTTCGTGCATTAATTTGTCACATAATTTTTTATACGCTTCTATATTATAAGGTAAATAATGTAGTCCGTGAACATTAAAAAGAGGCTTAGTAGATGAGAGCAATGCTAACTGATTTGCAAACTCTTTAGCAAAACCATTAACAATGTATTGTGAGACGTTCGTTTTTTGATATTGATATAGTCCGCAAATTGTTCCTACTTCTGCCACCGTTGCTTTACCACCTAAGTAATTGTTTTTTTCAATCAATATTACTTTTTTGTTTTCTCGTGTAGAGGCCACAGCAGCAGCTATTCCAGCTGATCCACCGCCAATAATAATAATATCTGTGTGTAAAGTTTTCAATTTAGTAATCTGTTGAAATTACTTATTTGTAAAAACAATTTTCATTATATTTTTCGTTTTAAACGATTAACGGCTGATGCAATTGCCATTGTAAATACAAAAAATAAAATGAGTTTAAAAGATTCCATTAAAACACCAGATGCCCCAGAACCTCTGAAAAATAATTTATAAAAACCTTCCAATGCCCAGTTTAAAGGAGATAGTTTACTGATATGTCGCATAATTTCTGGCATAATATAAGTTGGTACCCATATACCACCCAATGCAGATAGTAATAGAATTGATAGAGAGCCTAATATGGCACCTTGTTGTTCGCTTGCGGCAATAGTACCTACCATCACGCCATAACCCGTTGCAGCAATTGATGTAGATAACCCAATTATAAAAATGCCTAGTATACTATTACCTAATTGTAACATTGGTAATCCAAGTAATGGCAAAATAAATAAACCAACACATAGCATCAAAAAGAACTGTAGCATGCACACAAAAACATACACAATCACTTTTCCATTAATAAGAGTAAGGTAAGGTGTAGGAATTGTATAAAGCCTGAAGGCACTGCCATCTTTTTTCTCTTTCATGACACTACCTACTAATGGAATAACAATAAAAAACATAGCAAAAATTGTCCATGCTGGAACGTTGTGCTGAACGGCATTTGGCATTACATCACCAACAATATCTGATGAGTAAACTTCTTTATAATTTATGATTTGAGATTTTGCATATGTATTTTTTGGTGCGTGAGTGGTTGTGGTATCAGGAATAATTTGCGTTATCTGATCTGAAAATGTTTGGAACATGATTTTCGTTTTCACAGTAGAAATAAATTCATGTAAATAACTATTAACCGTTGTGATAAATGATTTTTTTGTAATAGGGTCAATAAACAAAGTAATATTAACGGAATCTGCTTTCGCATCTTTTGGATTAACTACTAATGAATCCATCGAAAAAGTTTCGTTTATTAATCCTGATACATTATTTCTAATTGCTTTGGTTGCTCCCTCAGGAATAATAATTCCAATTAAGAATTTTCCTTCTGATACGGCTTGTTTAGCGGTTTCAACAGTTGCCAGTTTACCATCTATTGAATCTTGTAAATCACACATGCTGGCTTTTTTTAAGCCGTTTAATATAGATATACCTAGTGTGTCGTGATCATTGTCTACCAGTACAATTGGAACTCCTTTTTCGTTAATTGTTCTAAAGGCTGAATCCTGTATAAGTGTCATTACCAAAATCAAAACCATTGGCATGATAAATAAAATAGACAAGCCCACCTTATCTCTAATTAATATTAGAGTTTCTTTTTTTATTGCTGCCCAAAGTTTATTTTTCATTAATCTCTTAGTTTACGTTTGGTTAAATTTAAAAACACATCTTCTAAATTAGATGAACCAGGAGTATTGGCAATTAATTCGGTTGGCGTTCCTTGAATTAAAATATTACCATAATCAATGATAGCAATTTGAGTACAAAAATTTTCTGCTTCTTCTAAATGATGCGAAGTGTAAATAATTGTAGTGCCTTGTTGATTTATTTTTTTTAATTGCTCTATGATAACATTTCTCGACTGAACGTCTACACCAACTGTAGGTTCATCTAAAAATAATACTTTTGGCTGATGTAAAATACTGGCAATTAAATTTACTCTTCGTTTCATGCCACCAGAGTAGGTTTCTACTCTTCTTTTGGCAGCTTTAGTTAAGCCTAAATTCTCTAACCAAAAATTTATTTTTTCTTTTAAATCATTACCAGACAAACCATACATTGAACCATAAAATTCTAAATTTTCAATTGCAGTTAATGTTGGGTAAAGGGCAATATCTTGAGGAACAACACCTATAATTTGTTTGACATCGTTTAATTGAGTGGAAATATCCATACCATTTATGCTAACCTTTCCGCTGGTAGGAGCAAACAGGCCACACAACAT
>JBBIUW010000446.1:0-2818 GCA_037440045.1 Sphingobacteriaceae bacterium | reverse complement strand
TTATTTACAAACTTATCTTTTGAAAACAATGGATTAGAAGTAGATTCAACACTTAATGATTATGGTAGAATGCGAATTACAAAAAATCCTCATGATTCTTTAAAATTTAAAGTACCAACATTACGTAATATTGAATTCTCATTCCCCTATATGCATGATGGTAGATTTAAAAAAATATCCGATGTTTTAAAACACTATACATCAGGGATTCATCAAAGCAAAACACTTTCAAAATCCTTACAAAAACCAATAATTTTAAGCAGCAATCAAAAGGTAGATTTAACGGCTTTTTTGCTAACGCTCACCGATAAATCTTTTTTATTTAATCCTAAATTTAGTTTCCCTAAAAAATAATTTACCGCTACAATAGCATTAGTTGCCTATTTTGATAATATATGATTAGTTTATACTAAGCCTGTAAACATAAACAAAGTCCATAGAAAAAAATTACTATGAAAAAAATTAAAACACATTTTATTTTATCATTGCTTTTAGTAGCGATTAATATTACTGCGCAACGTAACACTGTTTTTATTATTGCAGATGATGTTAGCCCAGATTATTTTGGATTTTACAGTTCAACTGATACAGCCAATACACCAAACATTAGAACTTTATTAGCTAAGGGAATTAAATTTTCTAAAGTATGGGCTGCTCCAGTTTGTTCTCCGTCAAGAGCAGGAATTTTTACTGGTAGATATTCTTTTAGAACTGGAGTAGGAGCAGTGGTAACAGGTACAGCTTCAGCCCAACTTGATACAGTAGAAATGAGTATAGCTAAATTATTGCAAAGATATGCTCCTATTAAATACAATACAGCAAATTTAGGTAAATGGCATTTACATACACAAACTTTAAATCAAAGAACCTATCCAAATTATATGGGATATAATTTTTATTCAGGAAATTTTAACGGACAGTTAAATAACTATTATAATTATACTCGTATTACAAATGGTGTATTTGATACTGTTCATATTTACGCAACAACTCAAACCGTTGATGATGCTATTGGTTGGATAGATACAATGAGTTCAGGTAAGCCGTTTTTTTTATGGTTAGCTTTTAATGCACCTCATTCACCATTTCATTTACCTCCTTCAACATTATGTAATACGAGTGGGTTGAGTGGAACCGCGGCAGACATTAGTACTAATCCTAAAAACTATTTTAAGGCTGCTATTGAAGCGATGGATACGGAGATAGGAAGACTGTTTCAATATTTAAATACAAATAATTTAATGGATAGCACTAATATTATTTTTATTGGCGACAATGGCAATGAGTCACAAGTTGCAAAAATTACTAATCCTAATAAATCAAAAGCAACCTTATATGATTATGGAGTTCATGTGCCTATGATTATTGCTGGTCCATCAGTTGTTAATCCAAACCGAACTTCAAATGCCTTGGTTAATACACATGATTTGTTTGCAACCATTGCTGAGTGGAGTGGTTTCCCAAACTGGAAAAATTTCATTCCTTCTGGAACTGTAGTGGATAGTAAAAGTTTGATGCCAATTATCACTAATCAATCAAATACTACAAGAACATGGATTTTTACTGAACAATTTGCTGTACCAACTGCAACAGCTGATGGTAAAACAATACGAAATGCTGACTATCATTTAATAAGATTAGATAATGGTATCGAGGAGTTTTATAATCAAACATTAGATCCATTTGAAAATACTAATTTAATTAACAATATGAGTAGTCAGGATATAGCTAATTATAATGAATTGTGTGATACACTTCATGCATTAATTGGAACTCAAAATTGTTTAAGTACAGGAATCAATATTTTAAATATTGGTAATACAAATTTTGTTTATCCAAATCCCTTTTCCTCTTTTATTTTCATAGACGATGCTTTATTGTTAGATGAGCTTGAATTAATTGATGGAAAAGGAAAGGCAATATATAAGGGGTTTCACATAAATCAAATAAATTTTTCATATTTACCTAGTGGTGTTTATTTTTTGAAAGACATCACCCAACACCATAAATCAATGAAACTCTTAAAGGAGTGAGTTTATCGCATAATACTATGTATTCACCTCCTTTGTTTTTATTCACTATTTATAGTTTCTATTTTTACAATAGAATTAAATACTAAACTTAAAATATCTGATAATGAGAAAATTAATGACAACATCTGCATTTATTACAGTAAGTGCATTAGCTTTTGCTCAAACTAATCCCGCTATTACTAGCTGGTTACAAAATACTACTGTAAAAGGTAGGCATTATGTATCGGGAAATTCAACTCCAATAACCGACACATACACCGCAAATGTTCAATTAGTACAATATTCTAGTAATTATGTGTATGCTACCACACAAGGTATTCCTGCATATGTGATAGGCCCATATTTAGATGGGAATCCAAATCAGGCAGGAAATCAAAATGCTATTTTTAAATTCCCATTAACTCCTGCTCAAAATACAGGTTCTTTAGTATCAACACCTATGGGAAATATTGGAGTTTTTATAAATGGAGTTGCTATGTTTAATTGTAGCGATGGCGTGTCATGGAAAAATTCAACAGGAGCATTTGCTGGGGGACCTTTAGGAGGTTCAGGAGATGGGGTTTGGAACAGAGATGCTATTGTGTATGAAAAAGCAGGATTTGATTGTGCTAAAGGCCATCCAGCCGGTACTAATTATCACCACCATCAAAATCCAAGTGCCTTTGATTTAGATTTAACTCCTATTTCAACCATTTGTAATTTATATGATGCCGATGGATTATATGCGATTGATAGTACAGTTCATTCGCCATTAATTGGCTTTGCATATGATGGGTTTCCTGTAT
>JBBIUW010000445.1:0-2819 GCA_037440045.1 Sphingobacteriaceae bacterium | reverse complement strand
CAAAAATTGAAAAAGCAAAAGCAGATCCTTCTATAGGAGATGCAACTAAAATGGCTGAAGAACTAAAAGTAATCTCTGATACCAAAAAACAAATTTTAGATTTATATAATTCGATTAAGAAGTAAGATGAAAAAACATATTATTATAATTGGTACTTTTTTTATTGCTAGTACCGTATTTGCTCAAGACAAACTATTAACCATTCAAGAGGCTGTATTAAAAGGCCGTACAAGCCTTGCGCCTAAGCGTTTACAATCATTATCATTTATTCCTGCACATGATCAATTTTCGTATGTTGATAACAACATTATTTTTATTGGTGATAAAAAAAACGGAGCCACTGTTCCTCTTTTGACTTTACAAGATTTAAATACAAAACTTAAAACAGTAAATAAAGATACATTAGCTGCTATTGGTGTAGTAACTTGGAAAAATTTAAGTCAATTTTATTTCTCAAATAAAAAAGGAGAATTACTATACGACATTGATAAGAAAACTGTTTTAGAAACTGACAGAAAACAAGAACCAATAACCTTAGAAGAGTATTTAAAGGAGCCTGTTACAGGAGCTTATTCTTACTGCAAAGACTATAATTTATATGTTGTGAAAGACGGTAAAGAAACTCAAGTAACTACAGATGGTTCTTATGAAATAGTTTACACCGGAAAAAATGTACATCAAAATGAGTTTGGGATTGATGGAAAAAATTTCTGGAGTCCTAAAGGAAATTACTTAGCGTTTTACAGAATGGATCAATCAACCGTTACTGATTATCCAATTATTGACTGGACTACCCGACCTGCAAAAAACGAAAACATCAAGTATCCAATGGCAGGTAACAAAAGCCATCATGTTACTTTAGGTATTTACGATGTGAAAACTAATAAAACCATATTTGTAAAAACAGATGCTTCGACAGGCTCAGCAGTCAGTGATCCAGAACAATACTTAACTAATATTGCTTGGAGCCCAGATGAAAAACATATTTATATCGCTGTTTTAAGTCGTACACAAAACGACATGAAACTAAATGAATACGATGCCGCAACTGGAAATTTTGTTCGTACTTTATTTGAAGAACACGATGATAAATACACAGAGCCTTTACACCCGATGTTATTTGTAAAAAATAATCCTTCTCAATTTATTTGGCAAAGCCGAAAAGATGGGTATAACCATTTTTACTTATATAACATTAATGGAACTTTAATCAAACAATTAACGAAAGGCAATTGGGAAGTAAAATCAGAAAATGGTTTTGATGAAAAAGGAGAGCGTTTATTTTTTCATGGGAACGATCAAAGTCCTGTTAATCAGGATTTTTACAGTGTAAATTTAAAAAGTGGTTCTATTACTAAAATCACAAATGGTAATGGCTTTCACACGTGTGTATTAGATGAAAAAGGAAGTTTTGTATTAGATAATTTTTCAAGCACACATATTCCTAGAGAATACTATGTGATTAACACATCAACAAAAAAATCAATTACAATCTACAAAGCAGAAAACCCCATTAAAGATTACAAATTAGGAAGCTGGAATTTATTTACCATTAAAAATAATGAAGGAACAGATTTATACTGCCGTTTATTTAAACCTGTAGATTTTGATTCCACTAAAAAATATCCTGTACTAGTTTATTTATATAATGGTCCTCATTCGCAAATGGTAACCAATACTTGGATGGCAGGTGGTGAATTGTGGTATCAATACATGGCTCAAAAAGGATTTATTGTATTTACATTAGATGGAAGAGGAACTGACTATAGAGGAAAAACTTTTTCTCAAGCAACTCACCGTCAATTAGGAACTAAAGAAATGGAAGATCAATTAAAAGGTGTTGAGTACTTAAAATCATTGCCTTATGTAGATGCTAATAGAATGGGAGTTCATGGCTGGAGCTTTGGTGGATTTATGACAACCACATTAATGACTCGCTCTCCTGAAACATTTAAAGTTGGCGTTGCTGGTGGACCAGTAATTGATTGGACTTACTACGAGATTATGTACACAGAGCGTTATATGGGCTCTCCACAAGACAATAAAGAAGGATACGAAAAAAATAATTTATTGAATTATGTTGACAAATTAAAAGGAAAACTATTAATGATTCATGGCGCACAAGACCCTGTGGTTGTATGGCAACATAGTATTATGTACCAAAAGAAAGCTGTTGATAAAGGCATTCAATTAGATTATTATTTATATCCAGGACACGAGCACAATGTATTAGGAAAAGACAGAGCTCACTTAATGGAAAAAATAACAAATTACTTTATCGAAAATCTATAATAAACTAACTCTGCGGTCTTTGCGAATACGTTGCATTCTCTGCGGTTAAACACTAAAATAATATGGACTTTACAAACTACAAACACACCGTTACAGATCGTTTTATTCGTTACGCAAAAATTGATACGCAATCGGATCCTAATTCATCAACTATTCCTAGTACGATGAAGCAAAAAAATTTAGGAAAATTATTAGTAGAAGAATTAATTGCAATGGGTATTAAGGATGCAGAATTAGACCAATACGGTTATGTTTATGCAACAATTCCATCCAACACAACCAAACAAGTACCTGTTATTTGTTTTTGTTCTCACATGGATACTTCTCCTGACTGCAGTGGTGAAAATGTAAACCCAATAATACATACCAAATATGATGGAAAGGATATTGTGTTACCAAACGACAAAAACCAAATTATTAAGTTTGCCGAACATCCAGATTTAGCAGGACAAATTGGCAACGATATTATTACAACAGATGGCACTACGTTATTAGGTGCCGATAACAAATCGGGTATTGCAGAAATT
>JBBIUW010000444.1:0-2820 GCA_037440045.1 Sphingobacteriaceae bacterium | reverse complement strand
AATGTAAAAACAAAATTATATTTTGATACCATCATCGTTGAATGTGATGCTGCTAAAGTGATGACTGCCGCAGAAGCTAAAGAAATGAACTTCCGTTTAGTAGATGCTAAACATGTTGGTATTTCATTAGATCAAACGATTGAACAAAATGATTTAAATGATATCGTATCTGCTTTTGCAGGTGCTGCTAAAGAAGTAACTTATAAAGTTTCAACTTTAATTTCGACTTCAAGCTTAAAACGTACGTCTGCTTATTTAACTCATCCAACATTTAACTCTTATCACAGCGAGAGTGAAATGATGCGTTATATCAAACGTTTAGAAAATAAAGATTTATCATTAGTTCACTCTATGATTTCTTTAGGTTCTTGTACCATGAAATTAAATGCTGCTACTGAGTTATTGCCTTTAACATGGCCTGAGTTTGCAAATATCCACCCATTTGTACCAGTTAACCAAGCTCAAGGATATGCAGAGTTAATTGAACAATTAAATAAAGATTTATCTGAGATTACAGGTTTTGCTCGCATGAGCTTCCAGCCAAACTCAGGTGCTCAAGGTGAGTATGCAGGTTTAATGGTAATCAGAGCATATCATATTGCAAATGGAAATGCACACCGTAACGTGGCATTAATTCCATCATCTGCTCACGGTACAAATCCTGCATCAGCTGCTATGGCAGGTATGCACATTGTGGTAACGAAGTGTGACGAAAAAGGAAATATTGATTTAGCTGATTTACGCGCTAAAGCAGAACAACATAAAGATAATTTATCTTGTTTAATGGTAACCTATCCATCTACTCACGGTGTTTACGAAGAGTCTATTACTGAGATTACCAAATTAATTCACGATAATGGCGGATTAGTTTATATGGATGGTGCTAACATGAATGCGCAAGTAGGATTAACATCTCCAGGAAATATTGGTGCAGATGTTTGTCACTTAAACTTACACAAAACGTTTGCTATTCCTCACGGTGGCGGTGGTCCTGGTATGGGACCAATTGGAGTGGTTGAAAAATTAGTACCTTACTTGCCATCTCACAAAATTGTAAATACAAGTGGAGATAAAGGAATTACAGCAGTATCTGCTGCGCCTTATGGAAGTGCATTGATTTTATTAATTTCTTATGGTTACATTAAAATGTTAGGAGGCGAAGGTTTAAAACAAGCTACTGAGATGGCTATTTTAAATGCTAACTACATGAAAGAAGTATTATCAGGTAGCTACAAAATTTTATATACAGGTAAAAACGGACGCTGTGCACACGAGATGATTTTAGATTGTAATGAATTTAAAATGGCATCAGGTGTTGAGGTTGCTGATATGGCAAAACGTTTAATGGATTATGGTTTCCATGCTCCAACAGTTGCTTTCCCTGTAGTTAATACTTTAATGGTAGAACCAACAGAGTCTGAATCAAAAGCTGAGTTAGATCGTTTTTGTGAAGCAATGATTTCTATCCGTAAAGAGATTAAAGAAATTGAAGAAGGCAAATTCGATAAGGTAAATAACGTCATTAAAAATGCACCTCATACTTGTAAGTTAGTAGTTGCTGATAATTGGGATAGACCTTATACACGTCAAAAAGCAGCTTATCCATTAACATGGGTACGCGACAATAAATTCTGGCCAAGCGTTGCTAAAGTTGATAACGCTTATGGCGATAGAAATTTAGTTTGTTCTTGTGCACCTATAGAGGCCTATATGGAAGAAGCGGTTAACGCTTAAAAAATTAAAAGCCTCTCCATACGAGAGGCTTTTTTTATGAATTGAAAATGATACAACAAACGGCAAAGCTTTATAAAACATCCTTTACAGGACTCTCCAAAGAGTCGTGGTTGTTGTCGTTTATTATGCTCATTAACCGAAGTGGAACCATGGTAGTTCCATTTATGACATTATACCTAACTAGCAAAGAAATGAATCGTAGTTTAAGTGAAGCTGGTTTTGTGATGATGTTATTTGGTTTGGGTTCAATAATTGGGGCTTATTTTGGAGGAAAGTTTACCGATAAAATTGGTTTTTTTAAAGTACAGCTTTTTACATTGTTAGGTGGTGGAGTAATGTTTATTGTTTTAGGTCAAGTAAAGTCATATCCGCTCATTTGTGTGTTTACATTTTTATTAAGTATGGTTAATGAGGCTTTTCGTCCTGCTAACTCCTCATCTATTGCATTTTATAGCACTTCAGAAAACAGAACTCGTTCTTATTCCTTAAACCGATTGGCTATTAATTTAGGTTGGGCTATAGGAGCATCAATAGGTGGTGTAGTGGCTGCTTTTAATTATGAATTGTTGTTTTGGATGGATGGATTAACTAATATATTAGCTGCAGGATTACTTTTTTATTTTTTAAAACCTAATGTTGAAATTAAAAAGAAGGAAGATGTACCTCATTCGTCAGTAGTTCCCAAAAATATGTCTGCCTATAAAGACAAAACTTATCTATGGTTTTTGTTTTTAATGACATTATTCTCTTGTTGTTTTGTGCAGTTATTTACAACTATCCCAAAATATTTTAGAGATGGGATGCATTTAAACGAAAGTTATATTGGATTGATTATGGCTATTAATGGAATTATCATTGTAGCTATTGAAATGGTTTTGGTTTATGTGTTAGAGAAAAAGAATAGGAATACACAATGGATTATTATTGGTCTTGTGATGTGCGCTTTAGCTTTTTTGTCTTTGTTGTTACAGGGAAATACAAAACTTATTTCTTTGATGATGATTCTCTTTATTACTGTTGGAGAAATTATGGCTATGCCATTTATGAATGTGTTTTGGTTACAAAGAGCTAATGATAAAAATCGTG
>JBBIUW010000443.1:0-2828 GCA_037440045.1 Sphingobacteriaceae bacterium | reverse complement strand
AGCATCACGTTCTTTAATTAAATGCCAGATTTCCTCAGTAATAAATGGCATCCAAGGATGCATTATTTTTAATAAAGACTCCAAGTAACCAATAGTAGCATCATAAGTTGCTTTATCAATAGGCTGTGCTTTACCGTCAATAAAATCAGGTTTGATAGCTTCTAAATACCATGCACAGAAATCATCCCATACAAGAGTACGAGTTGTCATTAAAGCGTCACTCATTCTGTATTTTGAATAATGATCATTAATGATTTCTAATTGCTCTGATAATTTTTGATTAAACCAAGTTATTGCTGCTTTTGATGATTCTGGCTGTTCTACATTACCAATTTCAAATCCTTTAATTAAACGAAATGCATTCCAAACCTTATTAGCAAAATTTCTTCCTTGCTCGCAATAGCTTTCGTCAAACATTAAATCGTTACCAGCAGGTGAACACATTAGCATCCCCACACGTACACCATCCGCGCCATACTTAGCAATTAAATCTAACGGGTCAGGAGAGTTCCCTAAACTCTTACTCATTTTACGGCCTAACTTATCTCTTACAATACCTGTTAAGTATACATTTGTAAAAGGTTTTTGTCTAGTATATTCTTTTCCTGCAATAATCATACGTGCAACCCAGAAGAACAAAATCTCAGGAGCGGTTACTAAATCATTAGTAGGGTAGTAGTACTTTAAATCTTCGTTAGCCTTATCCCAACCATTTTGTACAATCTTAGGATCGAAAACCGTTAATGGCCATAACCATGAAGAGAACCATGTATCTAATACATCTTCATCTTGTTTGATGTCTTTTGTTTTTAATAATGCTTCTGCCCCTTCTCGAGTTTTAGCAACTACTGTATTTCCTTGATTATCATACCATGCTGGAATTCGTTGCCCCCACCATAACTGACGGCTAATACACCAATCATGTACATTTTCCATCCAGTGTTTGTAGGTATTAATGAATTTTTCTGGAATTAATTTTACATCTCCATTTAACACAGCATCCAATGCAGGTTTACTAACCGTATCCATTTTAAGGAACCATTGCATACTTAAACGTGGTTCAATCACAGCATTGGTTCGTTCACTATAACCTACCTTGTTTTTAATTTCTTCTACTTTTTCAACTAAACCTTGCTCAGTTAAATCGGCTATAATTTGTTTACGACACGCAAAACGATCCATGCCTACATAAGCACCGGCAGCTTCGCTAATAGTACCGTTTGAATTTAAAGCATCAATAGTTTGTAATTTATGTTTTTGACCTAAATTAAAGTCATTAATATCATGCGCTGGAGTTACTTTTAAAGCTCCTGTACCAAAAGTAGCATCTACATATTCGTCAAAAATTAAAGGCACCACACGATTAACAACTGGTACAATTACATTTTTTCCTTTTAAGTGTGCATAGCGTTCATCATTAGGATTAACGCAAACTGCCGTATCACCCATAATGGTTTCAGGACGAGTAGTAGCAATCGTTACAAAATCATTAGTTCCTTCGATTTTATATTTTACGTAAACTAATTTACCAGTAGATTCTTTATGGATAACTTCTTCATCACTTACCGCGGTTAATCCTTGAGGATCCCAGTTAACCATACGAACTCCACGGTAAATCTGCCCTTTATTGTATAAATCAATGAATACATCTATTACAGCTTCGCTCAATGGTTCATCCATCGTAAAGCTTGTTCTGTCCCAATCACAACTAGCACCTAGTTTTTTTAATTGTTCTAAAATAATACCACCGTATTTTTCTTTCCAACCCCAAGCATGTTTTAAGAAATCTTCTCTGCTTAAATCAGCCTTATTTATTCCTTGTTCCTTTAATAAAGCAACCACCTTAGCTTCTGTAGCAATACTGGCATGGTCAGTTCCCGGAACCCAGCAAGCATTAAAGCCTAGCATTCGTGCACGACGAATTAATACATCTTGAATAGTATTATTCAGCATGTGTCCCATGTGTAACACACCAGTTACATTAGGAGGTGGTATAACAATAGTGTACGGAGTCCTATGGTCAGGTGTTGATTTAAAGAATTTATTATCTAACCAGTATTGGTACCAAGTTTGTTCTGCTTGAGCAGAATTATATGTTTTTGCGATTTCCATCTATAGTATTAAAAATTTTGTTAAATTTCGCAAAAATAATCATACTAAACCATATGCGTACTATCTTTATGGCACGATATTGGAAATATTTTTGAAACGTAAAAACAAAAACAAATTATAAAATGAAAAAATTAATTTATACCCTAGGATTTGTAGCTTCTTTAAGCTTTGTTTCATTTGCTCAAGAGCATGGAGCAAACGATGGTCATAACCACGGTGCAGCAACAACAGCTACTACAGCTCCTGTAAGTACTGCAGAAATTAAATTTGAAAAAATGGTTCACGATTACGGCGAAATTAAACAAGGTGATAATGGTGAATGTGTTTTTAAATTCAAAAATATAGGTAAAGAGCCATTAATCATTACTATGTGTCAAGGTTCTTGCGGATGTACTGTACCTCAATGTCCAAAAGACCCAATTTTACCTGGTAAAACTGGTGAAATTAAAGTAAAGTATGATACAAACAGAATCGGGCCAATCAGTAAATCAGTTTCGGTTCAATCAAACTCTAAAACTGGAACTCAAACATTACAAATTAAAGGAAATATTTCTGCTAAGCCAGTAGAAGAGGCGTTTCCAACAAATACTCCTTCTCAAGGAGCTCCTTTAGAGAAAAAATAATTTTAATTCAATAAACAAACAATAAAATGAAAAAAATATTCGCAGCAGTAGCATTATTCTTTGGTTTAGCAGCAAATGCTCAAGAAGGCGGTT
>JBBIUW010000442.1:0-2842 GCA_037440045.1 Sphingobacteriaceae bacterium | reverse complement strand
AAATTAGCAACTGCTAGTAATTCAAAAGGAGGTTTCGAAATTACTTTAAGAATGTTTACACCAAGTGCATTCTTGTATCAAAGAAGAGGAAAAGCAATGTTTATTTAATTTAAATAGGTTTTATATCCTAAAACGCCCTACTTTTGTAGTAAAATAGTATTTATGTTACCTACAAAATCACTTATTCTTTTGCGAGGGTTACCAGGAAGTGGAAAAACCACCTTAGCAAAAGTATTATCTGAAAACAACACTTATCCAGTGTTTTCGGTAGATGATTATTTTACGAATGAAATGACTGGCGAGTATATTTTTAACTTTCAAAATAACCATTTAGCATACAAGCAGTGTGAAGATTTAACCAATGATGCCATGCAGCAAAATTTCCCAAAAGTAATTGTACACAACACATTTACATTGGATTGGGAACTAGAACCCTATTTTAAAATGGCATCACGCCATCGTTACACTCTTTTTGTAGTAACTGTAGAGAATTACCATGAACACAAAAATGTACATGAAGTAACAGATGAACAACTCCAAAAAATGGCAGAAAAATATAAAGTGAAATTGTATTAAAACAAAAAAGCCTTCTAAAATTAGAAGGCTTTTTTGTTTTATATAATCTAGAATTACTTCTTAGGCATTTTATCTTTTGGTATTAAATATACTACTGATAAATCCATATAATTCATTGCATTTTCAGGGAAATTACGAACGTTTAATTGCTCTAAACGGTAATTCTCATCATAAAATATTGGCATAAAAGGCGCTTCGTCTAATACAACTTGCTCTGCTTTAGATAATAATGCATAACGCTTAGCTTTATCAGACTCTGTAAATGATGCAGAGAATAAAGAATCGAAACGAGCATTTTTAAAACGTGTATAATTCACAAAAGACTTTTCAGTAGTATTAGCAGGAACGTGTTTGCCATAAAAAATAGTTAAAAAAGTTTCTGGATCTGGGTAATCAGCAATCCATGCAAAACGGAAGAAATCTGACTTACCTGATTGAACTTGCTCAATATGTTCAGCAAATGGTACGGTATTAATTTCGATATCTACATTTAAATTCTCTTTCAACATTTTTTGTACAACCTCAGCAATTAAGATATTTCTATCTCCACCGCCGCTATTAATTTGTAATGTTACTTTAGGAAATCCTTTTCCATCAGGATATCCAGCTTTCTTTAAATAATCTTTAGCTTTTGCAACATCTAAAGTATATCCTTTTAATCCTTTAAAATCATAACCATCTTTTTCAAAAGCATCAACGTAAGGAACGATACCATAATCAGCAGACGTACCTTCACCTTGAATCGTGAAATCAGCTATTTTATGTCTGTCAATAGCGTAATTAAAAGCTAAGCGTACTTCTTTTTTATTAAATGCCGCGCTTGTACAGTTAAATCCAATATAGTTTGTATTAAACGCTGGAGAGCTTAGGATTTGGAATTCTGTTTTGCGATCTTTAGCATGCTCTAAATCACCCATAATATCGTGGAAAACCTCAACTGGTAAACGGTATACCATATCTAAATTACCAGATTTAAACTCTAATATTTCAGCTTTTTTCTCACGAATGAATGTGTATTTTAATCCTTCTAAATAAGGTAATTTGTTACCATCTTTATCAATTCCATAATAATTTGGATTCTTTTTCATGATTAAAACCTCTCCTTCTTTCACAGTTTCTAATTGGAAAGGACCAGTTCCTACAGGGTGAATACGCATATCAACTCCATATTTATCAACCGCTTCTTTAGGATATACCCAGCATCCTGGCATAGCTAAAACATTTAAAAATCCAGCAAATGGAGTTTTTAAAGAGATAGTTAAAGTTGTATCGTTTAATACCTTTACGCCTGCAACACTTAATGTTTTTCCAGTTTTTGAAGCTTCAAAAGATTCATTAGCTCCAACTACTCTGTCTTTAAAAGTTACGTCAAATTGCGAGTTATTAGCATCTGCAGAACATAACTTATCAAAACATAATTTGAAATCATTTGCTGTTAAAGCTCTCCCTTTTCCATCAGCAAAACACGCATCTGCATGAAACATAACACCTTGACGAAGGTGGAATGTCCATTCTGTTTGATTTTCATTAATTTCCCAAGAACGAGCAATAGCGGGTTTTATAGATAAATCACTTTGATCAAATTTTACTAAGCCTTCAAATAGTTGAGTACCAATGTGAAAACCAACAATTTCGTTAACAGCAATCGGATTTAAGCTCTTGAAAGCCTCTACTTCATTCATGCGCATTACGCCGCCCATAAAAACACCGCCCTTGCCTTCAGCACCGTCGTGGTTTTCTTTTGTATCGTCTGACCATGAAGCTAAGCCTAGTGTTAACACACTCGCTACTAGTGGAATAAATATTTTTTTCATACCTAAGTACATAAGTTTATAGTAATGACAAATATAACCTAAAAATCTAAAATAACTAAAAAAAGTGCTCGAATTTGTTAAAATTCCATTTCCAATAAAACTGGGCAATGGTCGCTATGCATCGCGTCTGGTAAAATAACTGCTCGTTTTAAATGTTTATCTAAATGATTGGCCACTAAATTGTAATCTATGCGCCAGCCTAAATTCTTACCTCTTGCTCCTGCTCTGTAGCTCCACCAGCTATATTGATGGGGTTCCTGATTAAAATATCTAAAAGAATCTGTAAATCCCGATTGAATAAACTGTTCCATCCATTCTCTTTCTTCGGGCAAAAATCCAGAGGTATTAGCATTTGATTTTGGGTTATGAATATCAATTGGTTTATGGCAAATATTATAGTCGCCACATAAAATTAAGTTTGGAAACTTTGTTTTTAATTCATCGATATATGT
>JBBIUW010000441.1:0-2843 GCA_037440045.1 Sphingobacteriaceae bacterium | reverse complement strand
TATTGCTTTGGCTAATAAATTAAAAGGCGATAAAAAAGTAACTGTTGTTTTTAGTGGAGATGGTGGTGCTAGTGAAGGTGATTTTCATGAAAGCATTAACACAGCTGCTGTTTGGGACTTACCAGTTATTTTTGTGATTGAAAATAACGGCTATGGTTTATCTACACCAAGCAACGAACAATTCCGTTGCAAATCATTTGCTGATAAAGCTATTGGTTACGGTATTGAAGGCGTGACTGTTGATGGAAATAACGTTTTAAAAGTTTATGAAACCGTTAAAAATTTAGCAGAATCTATCAGAGAAAATCCTCGTCCTGTTTTATTAGAGTGCGTAACATTCCGTATGCGTGGACACGAAGAAGCTTCTGGAACTAAATATGTGCCAAAAGAATTATTTGATGTGTGGGGAAGAAAAGACCCTGTTAATACATTTGAAAAATTTTTATTAGACGAAGGTGTTTTAACAGAAGAAATTATTGAAAAGCTTCGTAATGAAATTAAGCAAGATATTGATGCTGGTTTAGAATTAGCTTACGCCGAAACATTACCAGCTCCTGATACTAAAAAAGAATTAGATGAAATGTTTATGCCTTGCGTAATAAACGACACATCAAATCAATCGGGCTCAAAAACAAACAAACGTTTAATTGATGCTATATCTGATGGATTACGTTTAGCAATGCGTAAACACGAGAACCTTGTATTAATGGGTCAGGATATTGCTGACTACGGTGGAGTATTTAAAATAACTGATGGTTTTGTTGATGAGTTTGGTAAAGGCAGAGTAAGAAACACACCTTTATGCGAATCTGCTATTTTAGGTGCAGGTTTTGGTTTATCTATTAATAAACACAAGGCAATGGTGGAAATGCAATTTGCAGACTTCGTATCAGAAGGGATGACGCAAATTATCAATAACTTAGCAAAATCACACTATCGTTGGGGACAAAATGCCGATGTGGTAGTTCGTATGCCAACCGGCGCTGGTGTGGCTGCAGGCCCTTTTCATAGCCAAAGTAACGAAGCATGGTTCTTTAAAACTCCTGGTTTAAAAATTGCTTACCCAGCTTTTCCTAGTGATGCTAAAGGTTTATTATTAGCCTCATTTGAAGATCCAAATCCTGTGATGTTCTTTGAGCATAAAGCATTATACAGAAGTATTGATGAAGATATTTTAGATGAATATTATACTATTCCTTTTGGTAAAGCTCGTTTAGTAAAAGAAGGAAATCAAGTAACAATTGTAACTTATGGCTTAGGAGTTCACTGGGCTTTAGAATTATTAAATGCTCATCCTGAAATTTCGGCTGATTTAATTGACTTAAGAACGTTAGCACCATTAGATACACAAGCTATTTATGACTCTGTTAAGAAAACAGGACGTGCTTTTGTATTACATGAAGACACCCTAACCGGTGGTATTGGTGGCGAATTAAGTGCTTTAATTACGGAGCATTGTTTTGAATATTTAGATGCACCTGTTATGCGTGAAGGAAGTTTAGATACTCCTGTGCCAATGAATGCTGATTTGGAAATAAACTTTTTACCAAAAGAAAGATTCAAAGAAAAATTAATGAAATTAATTAATTACTAAAAAATATAAGGCTCAGGTGTAACTTGAGCCTTTTTTGTTGTTATAGCGGAAACTAAACTTATGAAAAAATACATTTTTATTATTGTTTTTAATTGCATAGGATTATTTGCTTTAGCTCAATTAAAGGACAGTGCACAGTACTATTATATAAATTTATGTTCTTATAAAAATGCCATTAGGTGTTATGAAAAAAAATTGAAAACAATTAAAAACCAACACCCTGTTGAGAAATCAGTTGATTATTACAATTTAGCAACTTGTTATACCTTAGGTGGGGACAAGGATGTTAAGAAAATTATTAAAAACATAGAAACAAGTTTTAAAGTAGATTCCGCAACCAAAAGAGCACTATTGAGTGATGCTAGTTTTTATAAATTAATTGATAATCCTGACTGGAAAAAATTTATTTTAAAGACTAAATGGCAAACTAATTTTAACGAAATGAAAAACGATTCACTCTTTTATTTATTGTATAGAATCGCTGTTCAAGATCAGGTATTATATAATGAGATTAATTGTGTAGAGAAAACATTTGGCATTAATTCATATCAAGAGAAAAATATTTGGAAAATAAAAGATAGTTTAAATATTGAGAACCAAAAAGTGTTAAAAAGTTTTTTAAATTCTAACATAAATGTTTTGAGTACTAAAATTGTTGGAGATAACTACTCTCAAAGATGTTTTCTTATTATTCAACATTCTGATTCAGCTACAATGACCCATTATTTACCAATTATAGAAGATTTGTATAAAAAAGGAGAAACGAAAGGAGAAAATTATGCGCTTTTATACGACAGGGTAAACCTTTATAAAACGAAAGGAAAACAGTACTATGGCACTCAGGTAAATTCAATTACTAATAAACCTTACCCTATTATTGATGAAAAAAATGTAGATAAAAGACGCAGAGAATTAGGAATGACAACTTTAGAAAGTTATTTATCTAAATTTGGAATAATCTATAGATACAGACCATGACAGTACACGAAGATTTTTTAAGAAGCGCTAATCGTCAGTTTTTATATTATAAAACATTAGGAGAAAAAGCCATAGAACAATTAGAACCCGAACAATTATTTGTGTCATTGAACGAGGATACAAATAGTATTGCAACTATTGTAAAACATTTACATGGCAATATGCTTTCACGCTGGACTGATTTTTTAACCACAGATGGAGAAAAGGAATGGCGTAATAGGGATGGGGAATTTGATGATTCTTCTAGTCGTCACCCTGAACTCGTTTCAGG
>JBBIUW010000440.1:0-2849 GCA_037440045.1 Sphingobacteriaceae bacterium | reverse complement strand
ATAAAATACCACAAAAATTAAAAACAGAAATTATTGGAGAGTCGTTGTTTAATGATGGAGTTGGAGTTGTTGTATTTGCAGTGATATTTTCATTGATAAGCGGTGGAGGAAATGCTTTTACCTTCAGTAACATTATGAAAATTTTTGTAACTGAAGTGTTTGGAGGGTTAACAATTGGTTTTTTTGTAGGTTATTTAGGTTATTGGTTAATGAAAAACATTGACCATTATCAAACTGAAATTTTAATTACGCTAGCAGTTGTTACTGGCGGTTATTCACTAGCATCAAACTTTCATGCTTCAGGTCCTTTAGCAATGGTAGTAGCTGGATTGCTAATTGGTAATAAAGGTAAAAAACATGCTATGTCAGATTTAACAACTGAGTACATTGACAAATTTTGGGAATTAATTGATGAAATATGTAACACGATTTTGTTTGTTTTAATGGGACTGGAAATCTTTTTAGTGCCGTTTGATTTTAACTATATTCTTATAGGTTTTATTTTAATAGTAGTCTCTTTATGCTCAAGATACATTTCGTTAATCCCGGCTTTTTTTCTTTTTAATAGGCATGAATCTAAAAAGGGATTAAACCTTGCTGTACTCACTTGGGGAGGGCTAAGAGAAGGAATTTCAATTGCATTAGCACTGTCATTAACCAATAAAATTGAAGGTAGTAGCCTGTTTATTGTAAGTACCTATTGTATTGTTTTGTTCTCAATACTTGTTCAGGGCTTATCTATTAAAAATTTACTTAGTAGATATTAAAATCTTCACAATTAAAATTAGAATTTGCGAGTTACGTTAAAAGGAAGTGTTTTTCATTTTGATGAATTGAAATGGAACAAAAACTCGTACTTTTATATTATGGCTACCTCAAATCCTACCGAATTAGAATTTGCTACTGTTTTTAAAGACAAAAACGGTATCATTATCATAACTATGAAGGATTATAGGAAACTTGATGAATTCGATGTAATAAATATCAATCTTGCCATTAGGCATAAATCTGAAGGAGTTCCTGCACTAAAGCTGTTGGATGCCCGTGCGAATTGGAGTATGGATAAAAAGGCAAAAGAAAGAGCGAAAGTTGATCACACGGCCACTGTAACTAAAGCACGTGCTATTTTGGTTTCCAATTCTATTAAAGCCGCCTTGATGAAATTTCTCCAAGGGTTTGGTGATTTTGATTACCCGCAACAGGTTTTCACTGATTACGATGAGGCTTACAATTGGCTCATTTCATTCAAATAGAAGGGATTCGGTTCGTTCTTTTAACGTCTCACGTTTACGATTTTTGGCCTTTTCTGGGGTAATATATGACCCGCCCTCTCCGTAAAAGTAAATGCATAAAGAGATGAAAATCATCTCTTTTTTTATTTATAATAATTTAATCGTAATTTTGCGATTAATATTGTTAATATGGGTTCATCAAAAACAGAAGAGTTTACAATCAAGGATAATAAAATTGCTAAATATGCAAAAGCCTTATCGCATCCAGCACGTGTAGCAATACTTCAACTTTTAATTAAAAAACAAAGTTGTATTTGTGGTGATATTGTTGATGAATTACCTCTGTCTCAAAGTACGGTCTCTCAGCACTTAAAAGAATTAAAAGAGTCTGGGCTTATTAAAGGTGATATTGATGGAGTGAAAGTGTGTTATTGCATTGATGAAAAAGAATGGGAAAATGCTAAACTATATTTAACAGGATTGTTTTCTAATTACACCAACAAAACAAAATGCTGTTAATTTAATCGAATTATAACGATAAAATAAAAACAAAATGAAACTTTCAGAATTTAAACAAAAATTAAGTCCACTATCTGAGTTGAACTTTATGTTGCCAAACGGAACCATGGTTCCAAAACATTTTCACGTTACCGAAGTGGGGCAGGTAACTAAACATTTTATTGATTGTGGCGGAACAGTTAGAGATGAAAAAGTAGTGAGTTTTCAATTATGGGAAGCAAATGATTTCGACCATCGTTTAGCTCCTCAAAAATTGATGAGTATTATTAAGCTTTCCGAAAATGTATTAAAGATAGAAGATGCAGAGATAGAAGTTGAATATCAAGGTGAAACAATTGGAAAATATACAATTGATTTTAATGGGCATGATTTCTTATTGGTTTCTAAACAAACCAATTGTTTAGCTACTGATAAATGCGGTATCCCACCCGAAAAACTTAAAGTTAATTTAATTGATCTTAATCCTAATAGTCAAAGTTGTTGCACGCCAGGCAGTAAATGTTGTTAGTTTATGAAAGAAGCTATTATTAAATATCGCAAACCAATTACTATTACATTAGGAATAACGGTTTTGAATTTTATGTTTGGATTTGATGCTCGTTTTACAATTATTAATTTATTGTGGTTGTTAGTATGAAAAAAATATTGGTTTTATGTACGGGTAATAGCTGTCGCAGTCAAATGACAGAAGGTTATTTAAGATACTTTGCTAACGAAAAGTCTCAAATATATAGTGCTGGTGTTGAAACGCATGGAGTAAATCAACGTGCTATTGATATAATGAAAGAAGATAATATCGATATTTCTCATCATACGTCAAACAATATAGATGAATACACTCACATTGATTTTGATTTTATAATCACCGTTTGTGATCATGCCAAAGAAAGGTGTCCTTATTTTCCTACAAAAGCAAAAAAGTTTCATTATAATTTTCCTGATCCTGCTAAGGCCAATGGAACTTCGGCTGAGATAACAAATGAATTTAGAAGTGTACGTGAAATGATTAAAGAATATTGTAAGGCGTTTGTTAAGAATAATCTTTAATAAAAAAGGTGCTTATTAAAGCACCTTTTTTATTAAAACTTAACTAATTCT
>JBBIUW010000439.1:0-2856 GCA_037440045.1 Sphingobacteriaceae bacterium | reverse complement strand
TGGGAAAAATTTAATCTTTCTAACGGTATGTACCTTGCTCAAATTGTTAAGTCACCAAATGGCCGTGCAAGGTTTAGCAGCTATGATATTCGCATATTAGAAGATATTACTAAACTAAAAGAAAGTACAGTTGAATACCTCACAAAAAAGGGTGCAGATAAATTTTTTATTACGAATGAGTACGGTACTTTTTATTTAAGCAATACCATTACTGGCTACGAGGAAAAAATGATAGCCTTTGAAGACCCTGCTATTAAACAAAGTTTTCAAAATGTGAAAAATGAGGTAATTGAAAATCCAACAAGTAAAATCGAACCTACAAAACCAAGCAAGCAGAAAAAGGCAAACGGTGTAATAAAGAAAGCAAGTATAAAGACAAACGATTTACAAACTGTACCTAAAGTAAGCGTAAATAATTACCTGCAACAAAAATTTGATACAAGTGCCTGGCCAGAGCGTTTTATAAAAGTGCATGAATTTATTACAGGCGAAACCGAAGGGATTAAAAACATGGAGCTGTATGTAGAAGATGAAAGCATACGCGCTTTAATTGATAAACACATTACTGATTTAAACAATTTTTTAATGCTACAAATACCAAGTAGCAATAAAAAAAATGAAATCAATAAAATCAATGTAAATAAAGAAACCAAAGCAGTTAAAAACGTTTCCTTAGCTATTAAATTCATTAAGCGTTACGCTAATTTAAACGGCAAAACCCTTAGTGAAAAACAACTGGCTGCATTTGTAAAATCTTTGCAACGTGCCATCGTTTCACAATTAATTAGGGCTAACGACCCACATGCTGAAATGATTAAACACATTCAAAATGAGTTGGTAAAAACCTACAACGAATGCGAACCAAACGAAAGCATAAAATTTACAATTCAGTTTGTAGATAAATACAAAAATGTAGGTAGTAGTGAAACTCAATTACACAGCTCTACATTACTAAAACGCTACATTGCTTTAATTGGAAAATCGGATAAAGAAAAACAACGCCAACTTTATAATGATATTGACCTATCTATTAAAAATCAAAAAGTACAAAGTGAAGATGTATTAATACCACACCTAAGGCGTGCCGCCGCAAGTTTATTAATGGCTATACACGGCAATGGTAAAGTAAAGGCAGACGAAGAAACATTAAGCGGTTTACAAGGTTTAGGGTTTATCCCTATGATGATAGCCGCCGCAGTTGGTAAAGGTATTGAGCATATTGCACACAATGCCCTTAAATCAAAGGAAAGTACAAAAAAAGGCGAAACCTTAAAAGGCTTGGTTTGTGGTTGCAAAAAACACACGTCAAAAAAAGGATTGGCAGGAATAGAAAATTTTAAACAGGCTATTCCTGAAAGTGTATTAACTACTGAACCTTATACACCTCTTGCAACACCTCCAATGAAATCAATAAATTCAATAGAACAAATAAAATCAATAAAACCAATTCATAAAACAAAAAACGATATAATGAGTGTATCGCAAGCACTCAATTTAAAGTTTGATTTAATTGGTTTAGATGGTGCCTATTTAAAATTAATCGGCGAAGCCTGCCGCCCAACCAGCTTTTTTATATACGGTCCCGGTGGTAGTGGTAAAAGTACATTTACATTATTGTTTGGTAATTACATGGCTCAAAAAGGAAACCGTGTGTTGTATGTAGCAGGCGAACAACACGGCACGCCTGTATTTACTAAAATGCTTCAACGCTTAAAAATAAAAGATACCGATAAGTTTGTAATTGTAAAACATCTCGACAGTGTTAGCCCAAAAGATTTTGATATTGTTGTAATTGACAGCAAAGATAGTTTAGGGTATGAGCTGGAACACTTTAAGCAACAACGTGAACAATACCCGCATTTATCGTTTGTTATTTTAAGTCAAGGTACAAAGTCAGGCACATTTACTGGTACCGAAAAATGGCGTAACGAAGTCGATACGCTAATTTATTGTGAAAGTATGACCGCTTACACCAATCGAGATAAAAACCGTTGGGGCGGAAGTGCAGAAATAAAAATCAATTCATTAATCCCAAAAAATTAAAACTATGTTTAGCAACGTAAACGACAACATCAATTATAGCGAGTGTATCGCTACCGAATTAATCAGTTTTTCAAATCGTAAAATAAGAGAGCTTACACCACCTAGTGAAGCATCAAAAGCAGTGTTACAATTTTATACCTACAACAATGGTTGTAAAATTGTTGAATTGTTTGAATCACAAAGCAAACCTATTGTTTCGGTTATTCAAAGTAATGAGAAACCAGAACCCGGATTTAAAGGCAAAGGTTTTAAAATTCCTAATATGGGTTGTTATCAGGTATTCGGTTTAAAAAACATTGCCAATACTAAGTTTATCCCTTTTCATAGTGGTTACGTGGTGTTTTGTTTTGTACAATACTTTAGATAATGTTACGCCTCACGCACGAAGATAATTTAAAGCTAATGGCACGCTATCCCAGCCAATATTTCGATTTAGCAATTGTCGACCCACCTTACGGCATTGGCAAAAAATCGTTTCATAGTAGGGGCAAGTTAAGAAACAGGGTATTAAGTACATTAGATACCTCTTGGGATATTGCCCCTACTGAAACCTTTTTTAAAGAGCTATTTAGAGTATCAAAACAGCAAATTATTTGGGGAGGGAATTATTTTAGCTTGCCGCCATCGCGCGGCATTGCTATTTGGGATAAGCTCCAACCTTGGCCTAACTTTAGTGCTTTTGAATATGCCTGGACTTCGTTTAATACGCCTGCAAAAATATACAAGGAACGTTTTAACGCTCAAAGTGGCAAAATACACCCTACGCAAAAGTCCGTTGAATTGTATAAATGGCTACTTACTACTTTTGCAAAG
>JBBIUW010000438.1:0-2866 GCA_037440045.1 Sphingobacteriaceae bacterium | reverse complement strand
CATGCATTGGGGCTTTCTTGTAATCAAATAGCAAATTTTAATGGTAATGTTGGAATAGAAGGCCGATCAAATAATAAGAGTATTGCGAGTGATTTTTTGGCTACAGCTAATGGAAAATCACCTAAAAATTTGGATAATAATTTTTCAGGAATGGCATATGACAATTATTTGATTGATTTATATGATACCACAAATAATTTATATTGTAGTTTGATTAATACTAAATACGATTTAAAACAAACAAAAACCATTGAAACCAGTGGAAGAATTAATGAATGGTGTTTTAATTATGCTTATGGCTATAAAGATAAATTATACTTAGGAGCAACTTTAGGTATACCAAGTATATCGTACAGTTATAATTCTGTTTACACTGAGGAAGATGATAAAAATTTAATGAAAATAAGTACTAACACAGCTCCAACATATGCCTATCCATCCGAAGGAGTAGGAGGTTTTAAAAGCATGTCTTATCAAGAAACTTATAAAACAACAGGAACAGGGTATAATTTAAAAGTTGGTGTGATATACAGAGCTGCAGATTTTATTAGATTAGGGGCAAGTTTTCATTCTCCAACCATTTATAATTTAACCGATGCATATATTTATAAAATGTCGGCTAGTTATGATGAAGGTGGGTCATTTAGTACGCAATACCCTCCTGTAAACGGTGGTAAATTTAATTACCAAATTATTACACCAATGAAATTAACTGGAAGCATTGCTTTGTTGTATAAAAAAATGGGTGCTTTAAATATTGATTACGATGTCATTAATTATAGCCAAGCATCACTGCAAAGTTCGCCACAAGAATTTACGGGTGTAAACTCTACAATTAGAACCAAATATAATCAAACTTCGAATTTAAGAGTAGGAGCAGAAGCTAATTTAAATCCTTTATTTGTTAGATTAGGTTACGCCATGTATGGTAGTCCTTTTGGAGATACATTTTCTGGTGATTTCGTAAAGTCTTTTTACACAGGGGGTGTTGGTTTTAGAAGAGATAAGATGTACTTAGATATTTCGTTTACCAAAAGTATGAGTAATGAAAACTACTATATGTACAATCCTAATTTTGTAGATAAATCAACCCTTAAAAATTCTGGCACGACAATTGCTATTACTGTTGGCAGTAAGTTTTAGTGTAGTTTTGTTCTAGATTAATTGGTTAGAAAGTCTCGGGGTAGTGGCCGGGACTTTCACTTTTTATAGAGGTTTAAAACTCTCTTTTAGCAGCAATTAAGGTGTTTTTTAACAAAGAGGCTATGGTCATAGGGCCAACACCTCCTGGAACTGGAGTTATATATTCGGCTTTTTTAGAAACTTCTTCAAACTGCACATCTCCCACTAATTTAAATCCACTTTTTTTAGTTGCATCATCAACACGGTTAATACCTACATCAATAATAACAGCACCTTCTTTAACCATATCTGCGGTAACAAAATTTGGTTTACCTATGGCTGCAATAATGATATCAGCATTTAAAGTATGTTCTTTTAAATTTTGAGTATGGCTGTGGCAAAGCGTAACTGTGCAATTTCCTAAATTGGTGTTTTTAGCCATCAAGATACTCATAGGAGAGCCCACAATATGGCTTCTTCCAATAACTACACAATGTTTTCCATCAGTTGGAATGTTATAGCGTTCTAGAAGTTGAACAATACCAAATGGTGTAGCGCTCACGTAAGTTGGTAAATTTAATACTAAACGACCTACATTAATGGGATGAAATCCATCAACATCTTTGCTAGGCTTAATTGCTTCAATGATTTTTTGTTCTGATATATGGCGAGGTAAAGGTAATTGAACGATGTAACCGTCTATATCATCATCGTTATTTAATTCTTCAATTTTAGCTAATAATTTTTGTTCAGATACATAGGCTTCAAAAGTTACTAAAGTGGACTTAAATCCAACATTCTCGCAGGCTTTAACTTTACTCCCAACATAAGTTTGAGAAGCAGGATCGTCACCCACTAAAATAGCTGCTAAATGAGGTTGCTTTTGGCCTTTAGCAATCATGTCTTTTACTTCTGCTGCAATTTCAGATTGTAGTTGAAGTGATATTTTTTTTCCGTCGATTAAAATCATAGTATTACATTTTTGGCATTCCACCAGGCATATTACGCATTAATTTTGCCATTTGGTTTTTATCACCCATCATGCGCATCATTTTGCGTGTATCTTCAAATTGCTTTAATAATTTATTAACCTCTTGAATAGTTTGTCCGCTTCCTTTTGCAATACGTTGACGGCGAGAGCCGTTGATAATTTCAGGCTGAGAACGCTCTTTTGGAGTCATAGAGCCAATAATAGCTTCTATTCCTTTAAATGCATCATCATTAATCTCAGCGTCTTTCATTGCTTTACCAACGCCAGGTATCATACCAACTAAATCTTTAATGTTACCCATTTTTTTGATTTGTTGTAATTGACCTAAAAAGTCATTGAAATCAAATTGATTTTTGGCAATTTTTTTTGATAATTTTCTAGCTTCTTCTTCATTAAATTGTTCCTGAGCACGTTCTACTAAAGACACAACGTCGCCCATTCCCAAAATACGATCGGCCATACGCTCAGGATAGAAAATATCCAAAGCTTCCATTTTTTCGCCAGTACCAATAAATTTAATTGGCTTATTAACTACAGATTTTATGGATAATGCAGCTCCACCACGAGTATCACCATCTAATTTAGTTAAAACAACTCCATCAAAATCTAAACGGTCGTTAAAGGCTTTTGCTGTATTAACCGCATCTTGACCCGTCATAGAGTCAACCACAAATAAAATTTCGTTTGGTTTAATTGCCGCTTTTAATTCAGCAATTTCATTCATCATTTGCTCATCAACTGCTAAACGACCAG
>JBBIUW010000437.1:0-2868 GCA_037440045.1 Sphingobacteriaceae bacterium | reverse complement strand
AGCAACAGTGATAAAATGCAGTTAAATAAATTATTTGAAAAGCTTCAGTTAGATAAATTACGCTATGCTTATTTCTCTGAATTGTTTATCAGACTTGATGAACACAACTTCAAAGTCATGATCATGAGTTTAGAAAGTTGTATCCAACAAGAAACTGTTTTGCAAGGTAAAACACCAAAAGATTGGACAGCAACAATTAGCTATGAGAACGGTCAAATTAAAATTTACTTTATGGCTCTGTCTTATTTTCAATAATTTATAAAACTAAAATCATGTTTGATATTCCTGCACCAAATTCACAAAATGAGCTTTCTAGGTTACCTTTGGTGAACCTAGAAAGCCCTCAACTAAAATTAACCCGTTTGCTCGAATCTCAAAAGAAAATAAAAGAGAATAAAGGCAAGCAAATTAATTTTTCTCAACCCATTCTTTGGCAAAAAGAAAACCCTGTTTTCTTTCCAAAAACAATTAATGTAATACAAGGTAAAGCAGGCGTGCACAAATCACGCCTTGCTGAAACCATTTGTGCAGCACTTTTAAAGACACCTGAAAGCAACAGAGATTTGTTACATTTTAAAACCAACATTCTCACACGTTATGCAGTATGTTATGTTGATACTGAAAGAAATTTATCTGACCAACTTCCTTATTCTTTACAACAAATTCAATTAAAAGCAGGTTATGCAATACAGGATCATCCTTATGGTTTTGATTACATTTCTTTACTTGAATTTGGAAGAGAAGAACGTTTTGATATGCTCAATATTTATTTAGAACATATTCGTAAGCAGTTTCCAATGCACATTTTTATTGTATTGGATGTAATCACAGATTGCGTTTTTAATTTCAATGATACAAAAGACAGTATGAAATTAATTGATATGATGAATCAATCCATTAACCGGTATGATGTTACTTTTATTTGTTTAATACACGAAAATCCAGGAAGTGCAGATAAAGCTCGGGGGCATTTAGGCACAGAAATTTTAAATAAGGCCAGTACGGTTATTCAAATTGGTTTTGAAAAAGATTCTCAAAATCATAATACTGATTTATTAAAAGTGGCTTATTTAAAATGTCGTAGTTCCAAAAAACACGACCCATTTTATGTGCAATACTCAAATGAAGAAAAAGGTTTAGTTTTAGCCGACTTCAACATTATAAATGAAGTCATGGATAGCAGAAATCAAAAGGCAGCTCTTGATGAAACTATTGAGTTAATTGGAGCTGTTTTAATTGAACCGACAAGCAAATCAAATCTTATTGAAAAATTGTGTTTTGAAATGGATTGTAAGGCGCGTACAGTTGAAACTAGATTGAAATCAATTGTAACTAATAAATTAGAAATTCCTGATGCAAATGGTGTTGGCAAACTCCTTTGCAAACGTCTTGAAAACAAAGAAACTATCTACTACTTATCATCTTAGTAATTAGCAACTTAACTTGTTTGCAAGTTTGCAAACCCCTATATATGGGTCTGCAAACTTGCAAAACAGATATGTAAGAAAATTTATTTTTTGTACTATACTTCTTTTTGTTTTCATGATTTATATCAAGCACATATTTTTTTGTTTTTGGGAAAGCACATTTCCTTAAATTTAACTAAATTACGCTCATATATATCAACGCTTATGACAGAGTATATACATGGTGCTAAATGGTGGAAATTTGACTTTCATAATCATACTCCTGCTTCAATGGATTATGGCAAAGGAGATGAATCTTTAAAAAACATAATGCCTGAAGAATGGCTATTGTTGTATATGAAAGCAGGTATTGATTGTGTTGCAATAACGGACCACAATACTGGTGAGTGGATTGATAAATTAAAAACAGCATTAATTACATTAGATTCTACAAAGCCAGAGGGTTACCGTCCTTTGTATTTATTTCCGGGAGTAGAAATTTCAGTTAATGGAAATACTCACATTTTAGCAATATTTGATAGTGTTCAAACTACTGCCCAAATTTCCGCTCTATTAGGAAGCGTTAAATTTCCTGCTGCTAGTTTTGGAACATCTGATGCCGTAACTGGCGATTCTTTGATTACTGTTTTGGAAGAAATTAACAAAGCTGGTGGTATTGCAATTCCTGCTCATGTTGATAAACCTTCAGGGTTATTTTTAAATGTCGCAGGTCATTCACTTACCCAAGCTCTTCAAGTAGATGGATTGTTAGCAATTGAATTAATTGATAAAAACTATGCTAAACCTGAATTATTTAAGCAGGCAAAATTAAATCTTGCTGAAATTGTAGGCACTGATAGCCATTTGCCAGTACAAGTTGGCACCAACTACACTTGGGTTAAAATGAACACTCCTAATCTTGATTCATTAAAATTAGCTCTTCACGATGGTGAAGATGGAATTATTAGAATGGAGGATACAGTTGTTGACCCAAACATTATCAGTAATAGATATTTTGTAAAATCAATAAAAGTAGAAAGTGCGTATAAAGCAGGTAATGGCATTCCGCTTGAAGCAAAATTTAGCCCTTGGTTAACTTCAGTGATTGGAGGCCGTGGTTCTGGTAAATCAACAATATTAAATTTTTTAAGAATAGCTTTAGCAAGGCATGATGATATGCCTGAATTAATTCAAGAAGATTTTGACGAATTTGTAAAAGTTGGTAGAAAAAATCAATTGGGTATGTTGAGAGATAATTCCATTATTACAATTGAGATTTTTAAGGATGCTAACTTGTATCAAATTATTTGGGAAAAATCAATAGGTAAGCATTCAATTCAAACTTGGGATAATGTCAGCAAAGTTTGGAGTGAGAAAACAGAAGTATCAAACATTAATGAATTATTCCCTGTACAAATTTTCAGTCAAAAAGAGCTTTACTCACTTACAAATGACCCTTCTA
>JBBIUW010000436.1:0-2870 GCA_037440045.1 Sphingobacteriaceae bacterium | reverse complement strand
AGTTTTTGATCATGCCTGCATTTCCGGTTATATCCACACTGAAATTCGACCAGGCTGTATCACTAAGATGTGTCAAAGACAAATCATCAAAATAAGCGCTTCCTTTCGTTCCGGAAAAGATAAGGAACAAAACCAGTTTGTTATTGTATCCGGCTGGAATCGTAAAGCGTGACTGAAAATGTTTCCAGCCGTTTGTTCCGCTGACAGGGATCAAACCATACTCGTAATTTACTGAGGTATCACCAATATTGAGGTATGGAAATACGGTGCCACTCACTGAATCGGTTCTGACAAAATATTCCAGTAAATAATGCTGTAAAGGAGCAACGTTAATGGTTTGCAGGATGCCTGCTGAAACTGTTGCAGTACTGTTAATGCTTATTTGTGCGCAGGAAGTTCCACTGTTTGGATTGTTTGTTACAATAGTTTCGGATGAAAAGGAGGAATTGGTGGAGAATTGTGTCCAACCCACACTGCCACTTTCGAAACCCGGGTTGACAAGCATGTTTTGTGCATGGAGTTGAATGCAGAAGCAAATTAATAAGAAGTGTAGAGATTTGTTTTTCATAAATTCATTGTAAAGGGGGACTTCAATTGACATTATTCATTCTTTCAAAGGCTTGTTTTAATTGTAAGGTAATATCTGCATCTTCGGCAGCGTAATCTTTAATAACATCAACTGGTACAGAACGCATGCTTAATTGGTCTTTTCCTTTTTTACCAATTAATTCCTCAATACTGATTGGCGCATAATCTAAATAGGTTTCCGCCAAGATATTCATATTATGGCGCATATCAGGTTTAAATAAGAAGTGAGCAACCATCGTGTCCCATAATTTATTTTTAATCTCTACACCGTAATTTTTTAAAACCTGTAAATCGTATTTTATATTTTGACCAATTAATACTTTTGAAGTGTTTTCAAAAATCGGTTTAAACAAATCTATTAAAGCTTGTGCTTCTGTTTGGTTTTCAGACACAGGAACATAATATGCTTCGTTTACTTTCACTGCAAACGACATCCCTACAACCTCAGCCAAAATAGTATCTAAGCTGGTGGTTTCTGTATCAAAACAAAACTCTGTATTAGCTTGCAATACAGAAATTAATTGATTAATAGCCTCAGGCGTGTTACACAATATATAATTAGGATTGATATCCTTAATAGTTTTAAATACGTGGGCTTCTTCGGCAGCAATGGTTTCTAAATGTTCCTCACTAAACAAATCATTACCTACAGTAAATAAATCAGGTTTTGCTTTTGTTTCTTCTTTTGTTTTTGTAGGAGCTGCAGAAGTTGTTGCCGTAGCATTACCGCTAGCGCTGCCAATATCTTCACCTAATACTTTTTGTGCAATGCCTCTAAATTCAAGTTCTGTAAACAATTCACGTAAAGCATCTTTATTAATATCTTTACGCACTAATTCAGCTTCGTTAAATTCAATTGGCACGTCCAAAATAATAGTTGCCAACCATTTTGATTGCAAAGCTTTTTCTTTATTGTTTTCTACTTTCTCTTTTAGTTTTCCTTTCAATTTATCAGTGTTCTCCAATAAATTTTCAATAGAACCAAAGTCTTTTACTAATTGAATAGCGGTCTTCTCTCCTACTCCTGGTATGCCGGGGATGTTATCCACCTTATCACCCATCAAGCCCAAAATATCAATTAACTCAGATACATTTCTAATTTCCCACTTCTTACAAATTTCTTCAACCCCTAAAACCTCAGCACCATTTCCTAAACGAGCTGGTTTATATATAAATGTGTTTTCATCTACTAGTTGTCCGTAATCTTTATCAGGCGTCATCATGTAGGTAGTGAAGCCTTGTTTTTCGGCAATCTTAGCCAAAGTACCAATCGCATCATCCGCTTCAAAACCTGGAGTTTTAATAATAGGAATATTAAATCCTTCTATTAACTCTATGATATATGGAATACACGTACGTAAATCTTCAGGCATCTCCTCTCGATTTGCTTTGTACTCTACAAACTCGGTATGTCTAACAGTTGCTTCGGGAGTATCAAACACCACAGCTATATGTGTAGGTTTTTCTTTATTTAAAATTTCTAATAAAGTATTAGTAAAACCAAAAATAGCAGACGTATTTAATCCTTTTGAACTAACACGTGGATTGCTGCTAAATGCAAAATAAGCTCTGTATATTAATGCAAAAGCATCTAATAAAAATAATTTCTTTGGTGTGTCTTTAGTTATCATTAAATAAGATTAAGTACTATTGATTATATTCTTTAAAATAAGCTTCCATGGTTTCTTCATTTAAAGCTATTTCTTTTTGTTCGTTTATTTTTTGCACCAAATCTTTATTTGATTTAAAAATATCTTTTAGTTGTTTTTTTAAGCCTTTTGGTTCTAATATCTTAAACTGTCCGTCTCCATTTTCAATCATATAACAATACTCATGAACTTCTTGAGCAACGCCTTCATCCATTAACTCAAATTTTGTAACATATAGCGAAATATTACCTGAACTCAATACTTTAAAAAAACAAGATTTGTTATTATGGAAAGCAGACACATAATAATAATCTTTATATCCATAACCTTTCACTCTATCTGCAGTATAAGGTTTTACTTTATTAGTTTTATCTTTAAAACTAATTTTTTGATACAACTCTAATTTCTTTACTGGTGGTATTTTTAATAGACCTCGCAGTGTATCTCCTTTTAATGTCACAAGATATGCCTCCTCAAATACATCAGGTGTTTTTTTTGTTTGCGAAAAAATTATGAAAGTATTTAAAATAAAAATTAGAGAAAGAAAATGTTTCATAGTTTTTATTGAGTGTTTTATTATAAAGGAATTTTAATTTGGTAAATGGTTGGCCACATTTTACCAGTTACTAATAA
>JBBIUW010000435.1:0-2871 GCA_037440045.1 Sphingobacteriaceae bacterium | reverse complement strand
AATTATTCAAGCGCGTATGGAAGAAATTTTAGAGTTCGTTTTATTTGAAATTAAATCTTCTGGTTTCGAGCGCAAATTAGCTGGCGGAATCGTTGTAACAGGAGGCGGTTCTCAATTAAAACACTTACCTCAATTAGTGATGTTAACTACTGGTATGGATTGTCGTATTGGAACACCTAACGAACACTTAGCTGGTGCTGACGATGAATTAAAAAATCCAATGTATGCTACAGGTGTTGGTTTAGTAATGAAAGGTATTGAGAAATACGAGCGTGAAGCAAAACGTGGTTCTAACTCAACAAAAGCTGTTGAAGAAACCGTATTAGTAGAAACTGCAGAAGCAAAACAAAAAGCAGAGAAAAAAGTAACAGGTCACTCAAAACAAAAAGTAGGAAACTTCTTCGACTCATTAATTAGCAAGGCTAAAGATTGGATGAGCGACGACGTAGAATAGTGATGAGAGATGAGTTATAAGTGATAAGTTAAACCCTTTCCCCCTTTGAAGGGGGTGTCCGGAGGACGGGGGATGTAAATAAAAAAAGTAAAAAGAATAACAACAAGAATTAAAAATTTAAAACTACATACCATGATGCAATTTGAATTACCACAAGAAGAAAGCTCAATTATCAAAGTAATTGGCGTAGGTGGCGGCGGAAGCAACGCTGTTAATCACATGTTCCGTTTAGGAATTAAAGGTGTAGATTTCATTATATGCAATACCGATAAACAAGCATTAGGCAAAAGCCCCGTGCCTCATAAAATCCAATTAGGTAACTCTTTAACAAAAGGGTTAGGAGCAGGTGCAAAACCTGAAGTTGGTCGCGACTCTGCTTTAGAGAGCATTGAAGAAATTAAATCTATCTTAAAAGATAATACAGAGATGGTATTTATCACTGCTGGTTTAGGTGGTGGTACTGGAACTGGAGCTGCTCCTGTTATTGCTTCAGTTGCAAAAGAGTTAGGTATTTTAACGGTTGGTATCGTTACTATTCCATTTGCTTTTGAAGGAAAAAAACGTAGAGAGCAAGCTGAGAAAGGTTTAGAAGAAATGAAAAAATACGTAGATACGTTAATTGTTATTGGTAACGATAAATTACGTGAAATCTACGGAAGCTTAAAAATGACTGAAGCATTTGCTCATGCTGATAACGTTTTAACTAGCGCAGCAAAATCAATTGCAGAAATCATCAGCTTACACATGCATGTGAATGTGGATTTTAATGATGTGAAAACTGTTATGCAAGATAGCGGTGTAGCTATTATGGGTTCTGCTATTGCAAGTGGAGAGAAACGCGCTTTACGTGCAGTTGAAAATGCTTTAATATCTCCATTATTAAATGATAATGATATTTCTGGTGCTCGTCATGTATTATTAAATATCATGAGCGGAAGCGATGATATTGAAATGGATGAGTTTGGTGAAATTACTGATTTTATTCAGGAAGCAGCTGGTGGAACAGCCGAATTAATTACAGGTTACGGTACTGATCCATCTTTAGGTGATAACGTATCAGTAACCATTATTGCAACAGGCTTTAATTCAAAAATTAATTCAGGTTACGAAGCACCAACTTTTGCAGAACGTAAAATTGTTCGCTTAGATGAACCAACTGTTGCTAAAATTGAACCAGTTCAAACTTCTATTATTGATGAAATACAAACAAACGAACCATTTGTATTTGTAAAAGAAGAGGTAATTGAAACGCCTATTGTAAACAAAGTTGAAGAGTCAATTGCTCCAATTGTAAACGAAGTAAAAGAAGAAGAAAAACCTGCTTTTAAAGTTTACTCTTTAGATGAACCAGTAAATGAAACGCCTGCAACGTTTGTGAACGAAACAGTAGTAGAAGCTTCAAAACAAGAATTTATCATTAATGATATTTCTTCTGAAGAAGACACTAAAGAAACTCCTACTGCAGAGGCAAATAGCCGCGAAGAGCAAATTCGTTTAGCACAAGAGCGTATTAAAAAATTAAAAGAGTTAACATTAAAAATGAAAACTCCTGAAGGTTTAAACGACTTAGAAAAAACATCTGCCTGGCAACGTAAACAATTAAACTTAGATAACACAAGCTCTACACCATCTACTGACTCTCATGTTTCTCGTTATACATTAGGCGAAAACAACGAAATCAGACCAAACAACTCGTTCTTACACGATAACGTAGACTAATTATTAAACAACATAAAAAGAAACCCTCATCTGAAACAGTTGAGGGTTTTTTATTTTAGGCGTTAGTACACCTGACAGGTTTTTGAAACCTGTCAGGTGTTAATAACGAAATCAGACCAAACAACTCATTCTTACACGATAACGTAGACTAATTAGTAAACAACATAAAAAGAAACCCTCATCTGAAACAGTTGAGGGTTTTTTGTTTAATAAATAATTCTAATTGTGGAAAAGTCAAAATTATACATAGGAAAATTTACTAAATTTGTAATAAGAAACTAATGGTTTGAAAAAACAAAACCCCGTTTGCAGACGAGGTTTTGTAAATGAGTGATAGTTGATTTAACATTTATTTGTAAAATCACAAAGCTTACACAGCAAATGAGACTGTTTTTGGTTAATGGACCTCAAAGTCGCCTATGCACACATTTTTAGTATAATAAGAGGCAGGTTTAACTTGCCTTTTTTGTTTTTTAAAGAACTTATTCGAAGATAGTTTCATTAATATAATTTTTCAGAGAATCTTTATAACAAAAACGCCAATGTTTTAACAATATTAAAATCAATCGACTCTAAAATTACTTTAAAGAACTTCTCAAAAAATTAGTTAAAATTCAAGTCAAACCGACATCTGCTTGAAATAGTAATTATTAAATTATAGTTAAAATCTATCAAAAAGGGCATCAGTTTTTTGGACA
>JBBIUW010000434.1:0-2871 GCA_037440045.1 Sphingobacteriaceae bacterium | reverse complement strand
GCGAGAGATACAAAGCACTAACGTCTCATTATTGGCGCTTAGCAGAGAAATGGCAAGATACCACTGTATATGGCAAAGCCCATCCTGAATTAATACCTTTACCATCTTCAACTAATGCATATGTTTTTGTTGATTCTTGTCAATACTACACTTCTTCACTATATTCAACTAACGGTTGGTATTATTACATCAAACGACCAGGTTGTAGCCCCTGTAACAGTAGCCCAACTCCATGTGTTATAAAAGATGGTGCACCATGGTCTTTATCGGCGGATGAGCAAACTTTTTATGGACCATATGATATTGAAAAAATAATTTCAGTAAATGACTCTGTTTTTAAAAGTTATAGTATTCAAATATATAACTTTAATAAAACTCTAGTTGAAGTTTATGTTCACAAAGTTTATGTTTATTAATTAAGATATTTTTTGTACTATTTTTTTGTAAAAAACTA
Source organism: Sphingobacteriaceae bacterium (assembly GCA_037440045.1). Classification (GTDB taxonomy): domain Bacteria; phylum Bacteroidota; class Bacteroidia; order B-17B0; family Aurantibacillaceae; genus UBA4416. Next base: position 2,417 of record JBBIUW010000434.1, on the reverse strand, counting down.
TGTTATCTTAAATTAGTAATACAAAATTAAATATGAAAAATTTAATTCTTATCATAACGTTTTTATCCATAATAATATCTTGTAAAAAAGACACTAAGGTTGAGCCTGTAAATTTATTTTAATAAGCCATTGCAAACATTAGTAATAGTGCGGCAGGCGTGGACGAACGGTGTGAAATTTTATTTTTATTGCAAATAGAGGGCAGAACGGTGTGAATAAAAATAAAATTTGGCGTTCGTTCTTGAACTTTTGTTTCTTTTGTTTCAAGACAAAAGAAAATATTAAAACAAAAAGCATGAATTGTCTAAAAAAATGTTTCTTAGCTATCCACGAAAAAAAACGCGATACCTATAACGCTCACTTTGCTTCAGTATTACGTACCAAAACAATTGCAAAAACAACTGAAGCAAACCGCGAAAGAAGTTCAATTGATTTTGAATGAAATAATATAAATTGCAACTTCTTTATAATTCCAAACTCAATTGAGCAGGTAATAATTGAAATGTCATTCGGTGTAAAGGTGTTGTTCCAAAAGTTTTGATGGCATCACGATGTTTTTTGGTTGGATAGCCCATGTTTTGTTCCCAGCCATATTGCGGATACGTTATAGCAGCGTCTTTCATAAAATCATCACGGTATGTTTTGGCTAAAATACTCGCCGCGGCTATGCTTAAAAATTTAGCATCGCCTTTTACAATACATTGATGAGGCGTTTGTTTGTAGGGTGTAAAACGGTTGCCATCAATCAGCAATAATTCGGGTTGTTGTGTGAGCTTGTCTATAGCGCGATGCATGGCTAAAAACGAAGCTTTTAAAATATTAATTTCATCAATCTCCACATTATCAACTACGCCAACAGCCCAGGTTAAAGCCTTTTCTTCAATTTCAGGACGTAGTTCGTATCTGTCTTTATCGCTTAATTTCTTACTGTCATCCAGCCATTTGTTACGATACTTTTTTGGTAAAATAACAGAAGCAGCATACACAGGACCAGCCAAACAACCTCGCCCAGCCTCGTCACAGCCTGCTTCTGTTAGGTTTTTATCGAAATAGGATTTAAGCATTAATTTTTTTTAACCACATAGAGACATAGCATTTAAGAGTTTATAGGCGTAAACTTTATGTTTTAAGAACAGATAGTAGGAAAAGTCGTTTCCACTATGTTATCTAATAATTTCACTTAGCTATACTTTAATCCTATTGTGCCTATGTGGTTAAATTTTATATTATATTTTCTCTAAACAAGCTTTAATAGCATCAAAATTTGGCTGTTTACCAGCGTCTTCTAATATTTCAGCATATTGAATGATGCCATTTTTATCAATTACAAAAGCTGAACGCTTAGTTACACCAATCATTCCAAATGCAAATGATTCATACAAAGAATCGTATGCTTTTGCTGTAGATTTATTAAAATCTGATAGTAAATCAAAATTATAGTTTTGTTCTTTTTTAAATTTCTCTAAACTAAATAATGAATCAATAGAAATACCTACAACTTCAGTATTTAATGATGTATAAATATTATAATTATCTCTAATGCTGCATAGTTCGGCTGTGCAAACGCCTGTAAACGCTAAGGGGAAAAATAAAATCACTAAATTTTTTCCTTTGTAATCTGATAAAGAAATTTCTTTTTTCTCAGTATTAAATAATTTGAAATCTGGAGCTGTTTGCCCTACTGTTATTGCCATATTTTTATGTTTTGTGTTTACTTGTGAGTAAACTGGTTATTAATTGTTAGTTAAACAATCTAAAATTAGAACTGTTTAAACAAAGTAAATGATAATTTTGCACAAAAATTTAATAAACTAAAAAAAATAAAATCATATGGCATTAGTAGGAAAAAAAGCACCTTTATTCAAGGCTTCAGCAGTAATTAACGGAGAAGAAATCGTAGATAATTTTTCGTTAGAGCAATACATTGGAAAAAAACACGTAGTGTTTTTCTTTTACCCAAAAGATTTCACTTTTGTTTGCCCTACTGAATTACATGCGTTTCAAGAAAAATTAGGAGAGTTTGAAAAACGCGGTGTAGCAGTTGTAGGATGTAGTACTGATACAGAACAAAGTCACTGGGGATGGTTACAATTAGATAAAAAACAAGGCGGTATCAAAGGCATTACTTATCCATTGGTAGCAGATACAACTAAAATCATTTCTATCAATTTCGACACTTTATTAGGAGATTATGACGTCAACGAGAATGGTGATTTAATCGCAACTGGCGATATGATTGCTTTCCGTGGATTATTCTTAATTGATAAAGCAGGAGTTGTTCGTCACCAATTAATTAATGATTTACCTTTAGGACGTAATGTTGACGAGGCTTTACGTATGGTAGATGCATTGCAATATTTTGAAGAAAAAGGAGAAGTTTGCCCTGCAAACTGGAAAAAAGGAGAAAAAGCATTGGT
>JBBIUW010000433.1:0-2871 GCA_037440045.1 Sphingobacteriaceae bacterium | reverse complement strand
AACTCAATTTATTTTGTGGATTGTATTAACAACTTTTATTTATGTAGGAATTACAAGTACTGTATTTAAAAGCCAAATACAAGACACCATGACACAAAATGCACAGGTTGAAAAAGTAATGAAAAATGATATTTTAGCTCAATCTAATAAAATGCAAAAAGTGGCTACTCCAAACGAAGTCATTAACATGTTTAATTTTGCGGATGGATTAAATATTCCGTTACTAATTGGTTGTTTTGCCTTTTACTTTTTATTTGGTTATTTATTGTATGCGGCTTTATTTGCCGCAGTAGGTTCTGCGGTTGATAGCGAGGCTGATACGCAACAATTTATTATGCCCGTCACAATTCCTTTAATTTTAAGTTTTGTAATCGCTCAAGCTATTATGTCAAATCCAAGTAGTTCTATGGCTCAGTTTTTTTCTATATTCCCATTAACTTCTCCAATTGTTATGATGGTTCGTTTGCCATTTGATGTTCCTGTATGGGAATTAGCGCTATCAATGGTAATGTTAGTGGTAGGCTTTTTGTTCTTTACTTGGTTGGCTGGTAAAATTTATCGTACAGGGATATTAATGTATGGTAAAAAAACTACTTGGAAAGAGTTAGGAAAATGGCTTTTTTATAAAGGTTAACATGAAGCTTAAACAAATAATTGTTTTTGTTTTATTGTTTTTAAATACACTTTTATGTTTTTCGCAGCACAAAGATATTGTGGTTATTGAAAATTCAGTAACAGCTTTATCTGATAAAGAAGCGATTTTAATTTTACCTGGGTTTAATTCTAAAAAACACGGGGTAAAAGATATCCGAGATTTTTTTGCTCATAAAGGTTATGATGTTTTTATTCCACATTATTTAGGTCGGGACTCATTACAACAGTGTGTGAATACAGTAAGTATTTTTATGGAAAGTCATCATTTAGCCGAATACAAAAAGCTTCACGTAATTAGCTACATTGCTGGTACTTGGGTGTTAAATCTTTGGATACAACAACATCCCAATAATAATATTTCTTCAATTGTTTACGATAGGAGCCCTATGCAAGAACGCATACCATTGGCTTTATCAATTGACAATCCCTTGCTGTTTAAACTATTATTAGGTAATATATTAAAAGAGTTTGCTAATACACCTTACCCTTCTATTCAAAATGACACGAAGCAAATAGGATTTGTGATTGAAAATAAACCAACTAAACTTTTTTTGAAACATAAAAAAACAGCGCTTAAATCGGGAGATATTTCGTTTAGTATCGATTCGTTTCATCAATCTTGCGATGATTATTTTTATGATTGTATTAATCACGACGAAATGTATTATCAATTTAATGTGATTGGACCAGAGATTTTATATTTTTTTAAGCATGGCTCTTTTACAAAAGAAGCTCGAAAACAATACTTCGATTATAATCTGTTTAATAAACAGATTGATGACTGTGGAATACCAAATGCCCATTTTTAAGCCATTATTATCGATAAACAGCCTATTTTAACCAACTAAAATCTTTGGTTTTCGTTCAAATTTCCTATATTCGTAGTGATATATTATGCAAAAAGAGGTATTACTTGAAGTTAAAAACTTAGTCACAGAGTTTAAATCAGATGGTGAATTTGTGAAAGCAGTAAACGATGTGTCGTTTACACTTCATAAAGGAGAAACCATCGGCATTGTTGGAGAAAGTGGTTCTGGTAAATCAGTAACCTCTTTATCTATTATGCAGTTAATACCTAATCCTCCAGGACGCGTTTTTGGCGGAGAAATGCTTTACCATTCTAAAAATAAAGGAGTAGTAAACTTAAGAAATTTACCAGCTGAAGAAATGCGCTCATTTCGTGGAAACGAAATTGCTATGATTTTTCAGGAACCCATGACTAGCTTAAATCCCGTTTACACATGCGGTAACCAAGTTATGGAAGCTATATTATTGCATCAAAAAATATCTAGAAAAGAAGCTAAAAAGAAAACACTTAAATTATTTGAACAAGTTCAATTACCCGATCCTGAACGTGTTTTTAATGTGTATCCTCATCAAATTTCTGGTGGACAAAAACAGCGTGTGATGATTGCTATGGCAATGAGTTGTAATCCACGCGTGTTAATTGCCGATGAACCAACTACCGCTTTAGATGTTACTGTACAAAAAACCATTTTAGATTTAATGCTTCAGCTGCAACGCGAACATGATATGGGTATCATGTTTATTACTCACGATTTGGGAGTTATTGCTGAACTTGCAGATAAAGTAATGGTAATGTATAAAGGAAAGGTTGTTGAACAAGGACCTGTTTTAGAAATATTTAGTAATCCACAACATCCATACACTAAGAGTTTATTAGCTTGTCGTCCGCCTTTAGATAAGCGTTTAATGCGTTTGCCAGTATCGGCCGATTTTATGAAAACGGATGAAGAGGGTAATATGTTGGAGATTCCAACAACAGTAAGCGAGGCAATTAATAGTGTGATTATTACCAAAGAACAACGTATTGCAGAGCATAAAGAACTATACGAAAGATCTAAGATTTTAGAAATTCAAAATATTAAAACCTACTTTCCAAAAAATAAAACCTTTTTTGGAAAAACCATTGATTACGTGAAAGCGGTTGATGATGTGACTTTGGATGTGTATGAGGGAGAAACATTAGGTTTAGTAGGAGAGAGTGGTTGTGGTAAAACAACTTTAGGACGAACCATTTTACGACTAAACGAACCAACGGAGGGTAAAATATTTTTTCAAAGAAATGATTTACTACGCTTGAAACCTGAAGATATGAGGCAGTTGAGAAAAGATATGCAAATTATCTTTCAAGATCCATACTCGTCTCTTAATCCTCGAATTACAATTGGCGAAGCTTTGATGGAGCCAATGCAA
>JBBIUW010000432.1:0-2873 GCA_037440045.1 Sphingobacteriaceae bacterium | reverse complement strand
TATGATTAAAGCTATCATTCATCAAGAACCATACGTTACCACTATTTCATCTGCATCAAATTCATTAATTGCTGATGAACCACTTGAGCTTGGCGGAAAAAATACGGGCATGAATCCTACTGAATTATTAGCGTCATCATTAGCAGCATGTACTTGCATTACATTACGAATGTATACCAACAGGAAACAATGGAATGTAAAAAGTATTGAAACTCATATTGAAATTATAAATCAAGAAAATTCCGCTGCTACTTTATTTGAAAGACATATCCTATTAACAGGCGAAATTGACAAAACTCAACAAGAGCGATTATTAGATATTGCCAATCACTGTCCTGTACATAAAATTTTATCACACACCATCACTATTAATACCAGTTTAAATGACGGAGATAACAAAAAAATATAGCAATAAAGACATTACTATTGTTTGGAAGCCAAGTGTATGCATTCACTCAACCTTATGCTGGAAAGGCGAAAAAGGCCTAAAATCTGTATTTAACCCAATGGAAAAACCTTGGATTAAGCCAGAAGGAGGAACAACTGCCGAAATTATTGAACGCGTCAATAATTGTCCTTCGGGCGCTATTAGCTTTTATTATAATCAAGCCGAAGATAAACCTATTGAGACTAGTGCAGAAAGTATTGTAGAAGCAATGCCTAACGGGCCGTTACTTGTGTATGGCAATATTGTTGTAAAAGACAATGAGGGAAATAAAACTCAAAAAAATAAAGTTACTGCCTTTTGCCGCTGCGGAGCCTCATCCAATAAACCTTATTGTGATGGCACTCATACTAAAATTGATTTTAAGGGATAGCTGTTAAAGCTTTACTTCCCACAAATTCCACTCGCTATCAAAACGGTACCAAGTACCATTCATATCCTGCCAAGTTTTATTGGTAATTTCAGTCCAATGTTTCCCATTATCTGAAGTCATTAATTTATTACCTGATATAAAAAGCCATTTACCGTGATTATCTTGCCAAACAGCATCACCTTTTGTATTTTTCCATTTCTTTTTATTATAAGAAACTTTTAAGATTAAGGTTTTTTTATCGATTTTGTACCAGGTGTTATAGCTTCCCATCCAGGTAGCTACCTCTGATTTTACCCAAGCAGATTCTTGAGGAATAGGTTCTACATTTCCATCCTTTAATTTTAAAGGACCAGTGAAGCTTAGTTGCAAAAAGGCAAACAAGCCACAAACAATAATTACTCGCATCATACTAAAATTTAAAATCCTCTACCTATTATGCACTAAAATCTTATCTACTTGATAATGAGACTAGTGCTATATATTAAAATACACTATAAACAACTTTTCAACAAAAGTATAGCAACTATAAACAGTTAAATAGCTGTTTATAAACAAGATTTCAATATTAAAATGTTAATTAAACTGATTTAGCACTTTCAGAAGATGAAATTGACATTTCCTAAACTTTTACCCACAGTATTTCCCAATATATCAGTAAGAAATACAGGATTATTACCTCCATCTGGCAATATCGGCCTCAACACCAACAATATCAGGTTGATAATTTTTAGTACCATACATAACATAACCAAGCTGTAGTATAATGTAACTAAACTACAAATTGCCGTCAGCTTTTATTTAAATCATTACATAATAAAACAAAACCAAATAAAAAAAAGAAAGAAAAAAATAACAAATAAAATTGCACTTATTTTTCTATTTCCTTTCAGAATAATAAATTCTTCCTCATATAATTTCCATTTTTTTTCAATAATTAATATATAGTAATTCAATGTGGCAAAAAAAACTGAAATTATAACCCCAATTAATTTAACCAATTCGTACTCTTTGAGAATTTCATCACTTATAAATAAATCTAATAACCGTGTAAAAATTAACACTTGAATAATCATAATAGATATTGCCGCTTTGTGTTCATTATAATTATCTGAAGAATACTTAAATACATTATTCAGTACAAAAAACAAATAATAATATGCTCTTTTAAAATATTCCATATTAATAATATCTATAAAGATTCCAATTTTGACCCATAATTGCTTGATTTTGATTAAGCAAACTACTATTCTGCTGCATAGCTACATTCCAACCTACAGGATAAAACATATCTACTCCCCAATAAATCGTACCAATTGTTGCACCTTCAATTCCTCCTGATAATGCACTAATTATCCCCGCTAAAGCAGGGCAATTAAAAAGCCTAAAACACCTGTTGGCGAGTGAGGCTTTTATAAAACAGTTATTCTTACTTCTTAAACTTACCCTTCAAGGCAGCTAAAGCCGACATCATATCATTAGGATCGTAGCTTGCAACTTCTTCTTTTTTAGCTGCTGGCTTTTTATGCGCTGTTACAACTTCGCCTTTCATCGATAAAGCAATACGTTTACGTTTCACATCGCATTCGGTTACATTTACCCACACTTGTTGTCCAACTTTTACAACTAAATTTGGATCATCCACAAAAGTATCACTCAACTGAGAAATATGAACTAAGCCATCTTGATGCACTCCAACATCTACAAAGGCACCAAAATTAGTAACATTGGTTACAATACCTGGTAAACGCATGCCTTCTCTTAAATCTTCAATACTATGAACGTTTTCATCAAAGCTAAATACTTCAAACGATTTACGAGGATCGCGTCCTGGTTTTTCTAACTCACTCATAATATCTTTTAATGTTGGCAAACCAATAGCATCGGTTACATACGACATTAAATTTATCTTTTTACGTAAGTCTTTATCCTTTATTAAATCATCAATGCTGCAATTTAAATCACTTGCCATTTTTTCTACAATGTGATAAGACTCCGGATGCACCGCACTTTTATCTAATGGATGAATACCATCTCTGATACGAAGGAAACCTGAAC
>JBBIUW010000431.1:0-2877 GCA_037440045.1 Sphingobacteriaceae bacterium | reverse complement strand
CATTGCATGTGTTATTGATGTTGTTATTTTAACCGTTTCGTCTTTAATACTATATGGTCTTTCTTCAGCCATTTTTTCAGGTTCATCAGAAATACTTGTTTACTTAACTCTTTTACCCGTAGTCGTATTATATAGTTTGTGTTTTGAATTGTTTAACAATGGCCAATCCATTGGAAAAATGGCTTTAAAATTAAGAGTCATACGAATTGACGGAGAAAAAACATCTTTTACAGATTATGTGATGAGATGGATGTTTCGTTTATTTGATATATATGGTTCGGCAGGTTGCATTGCCTTTTTAGGTGTTATATCATCTACCAATAATCAACGAACAGGAGATTTATTAGCAAACACGGTTGTTGTTAGTTTACGAAAAGACAATCGGATGAAATTAGAAAACTTACTAAAACTAAATAATCAAGAAAAATACAAACCCGTGTATCCTCAGGTTTTAAGATTTGAAGAAGATACAATGCTTATTGTGAAGGAAATATTAAAAAAACAATTAAAATATCCTAATGTAGCTCATAATAAAGCCTTAGAATTATTAGTCGATAAAATTTCGTTTGAACTTGATATAAAAGCTCCAAAAAATAAAGTTGAGTTTTTAAAAACATTGCTCAAAGATTATATTTTATTAACTAGGTAATTTGTCAATCCTTTATTGAAAGCGCTATTAAATAAAACATTTGTTTTAGAAAAATATCCTGGTAAAGGTGGCTGGACTTATGTTCGAATTCCTAAAACATTTAAAAACAAAGAAGAAAAATTAAAGTGGAAAAAAGTGCGTGGCACTATTGATGGTTTTGAAATCAGAAAATATCATCTTTTTCCTATGACAAATGACGAAGGTTTGTTTTTGCCCGTGAAAGCAGAAATTAGAAAACACAGCAAAAAAAAAGAAGGTGATACAGTTCATGTCGTTCTTTATTCTGATAACGAACCATTAGACATTCCAGCTGAATTAGTAATTTGCTTACAAGAGGAAGAGCAAGCGTTTACCTTTTTTAATTCATTATCTGAAAGTGAACAAAAATTTTATATCCAATGGATATATTCGGCTAAAAAAGAGGAAACAAAAATTGACCGATTAGCAAAAACAATCAATCGATTAGTAAAAGGATTAAAGCTTTACGATAAAGAAAAAGAAGTGTAACAACTAATTTTTTAATCTTTCTTTTCTACGTTTATCTGCTGCTATATACTCTCTTTTTTCTTCAGCTGTTTCAGGCTTTATTGGTGATATAGGAGCTGGATTTGTATAATCATCTATAGCAACAAAAGTAAAATAAGCTTCGTTAATTAAATATGCTTTTTGGCTAATGACTTTTTTTGCCCAAGCCTGAACTTTTATTTCCATAGACGAAGTAAAAGCTCGTGTAATTTTTGCTTTAATCGTAATTATGTCACCAACCTTTGCAGGTGCTTTAAATTTTACTGTATCAATGGATGCTGTTACACAAATGTGTGCCGCATGATTTTGAGCAGATACAGCAGATGCAATATCCATCCATTGTACTAATCTTCCTCCCTGAAGTATTCCCATTGGATTGGTATCATTAGGGCATACTACCTCTGTCATAACCGTTTCAGAATCTTTTGGCTTTTTTCCTTTCATGTCTTTTTTTGGCAAGTTAAAGAACCTATACTGCTTAAAAAATGACAAGTATCATTTATAAGAAAGAAATTTGCATTGCCTTACATGTCTTCTTAATTAAACGTCGCTTTTATTTTTTATACTATTTCAACTATATTAGCTTTTAGTTGTTATACCATAAAATCAAAAACACAAACAATGAAAAAAATTATAGCTATCTCCGTATTATCATTAATAACCATAAAAAGCTTTTCACAAAACAGTTGCTGCGCAAAACCAGCATCAACAGAAGCTTTTGCCATGCTAACTCATAACGAAAAATTTGTGGCAACACATTTAGATCCAAATCCATTTACACTACCAAACCCAATTGGAAAAAATATTTCATTTAAAACTCCTGATGGCAAAGAAGGTTATGCTTATGAAATAAAAGCTAAAACACCTACCAACAATTATGTGTTTGTGATACATGAATGGTGGGGGCTAAACGACTACATCAAACAAGAATCAGAAAAAATATATCAAACACTAGGCAATGTAAACGTTATTGCCATTGACTTATACGACAAAAAAGTAGCAGCTGTTAAAGATTCAGCTGCAAAATATATGCAAGCAGTTAAAAGCGAAAGAGCAGAATCTATTATCAAAGGTGTTTTATCGTACGTAGGCACTAAAGCAAACATTGCAACTATTGGATGGTGTTTTGGTGGAGGCTGGAGTATGCAGTCTGCATTATTAGCAGGCAAACAAAGTAAAGCGTGTGTGATGTACTATGGTATGCCAGAAGAAAAAATAGAAAAAATAGAAAAAATAAAAACTTTAAATTCGCCTGTTTTATTTGTTTGGCCAGAACAAGACCAATGGATTAATAAAGACATGGTATCTAAATTTGAAAACAATATGAAGGCAGCCAAAAAAAGTTTAGAAGTAAAAGCATACAATGCTGATCATGCATTTGCAAACCCGAGCAATCCCAAATACAGTAAAGAATTTGCAGACGATGCCTTTAAAAATGCAATGACATTTATTAGCCAGTATTTTAAATAAGCACGTTGCAACGCAGAGTATAATTAGGAGTAATTTATTATATTTACTCCTTTAATACTTAAACATGCCCGAACTTCCTATTGTTGTCATAGAAGAATTAACCAAGACTTTTAAAGATGCAGATGAACCCTCAGTAAAAGGTGTTTCTTTTTCTATTCATCAAAACGAAGTATTTGGATTGCTAGGCCCAAATGGTGCAGGCAAAACTACAATCATATCTATGTTGTGTGCCA
>JBBIUW010000430.1:0-2880 GCA_037440045.1 Sphingobacteriaceae bacterium | reverse complement strand
CTGATGTTTATATTTTTGCGTAATGCTACTACAACTACAAAAACAAACTTTAAATCATTTATTTATGAAAAAATTATTAGTAACAGCATCGGCATGTTTGATTATATTTACCGCATTTGCTGGCAAAACTCCTACGCTGAAAGATGCGGTAATGGGACAAAATCTTGAATTAACCCAAAAAGCTTTAACTGATGGAGCTGACCCAAATGAACAATGGTCATCAGCACCGGCATTGTATTGGGCAGCTATACAGGGAAGAATAGATGTGATAAAATTGTTAGTTGAAAAGGGTGCAAAGGTTGATGGAACCGGATTAATGGGTATGACACCCCTTGATGGTGCTATTGAACACCCTAAAAGTCCAGAAGAATATGTTGCAGAGAATAATAAGTTGAATGAAAAAATTTTAAAGCATTTTACAGAAGCTGAGGCAAGAGAAAAAGGCTGGTACAAGGAAACAGACATTACAAAATTTTCAACTGTTGTTGATCGTGTAAAAGTATTGTTAGAGTTGGGTGCTGATCCGAATTTCCTTTTGGGAAATATGAGTGTTAAAGAATGGACACCATTCTTAACTGCTGTTGACAAAGGAATGATGGATGTAGTAAAAGTGATGTTAGATTCAAAAAAGGTAGATATTGAATTTCGTTTTCATCAATGGGCAGAAGGTGTAGTTTCATTTGTAAGCTATGTGGATGTGGGGAAATATGAAAAAGGAGACAGAGCAAACGCACAAAAATGGGCACTTGTTCCTAAGTTTGATACGCCATTATTATATGCAGTAGATAAAAAAAATTTAGAGTTAGTAAAAATGCTTGTTGAGGCAGGTGCGCAAATTAATAATGGAAAAAAGATAGAATACGGCAAGTCGGATGCTACCACTTCAACTCACTATTGGGAATACTGGAGTCCATTGGATGTTGCAACCAAAGCTAAGTCTGTTAATCAGGAGATTGTTGATTATTTAAAATTAAAAGGTGCTATTAAATATCAGGACTAAATATTGAAGTTTTTAATTGAGGAGCCTCACATTTATAATGTTGAGGCTTTTCATTTCTTTGCCTGCTATGGTTAACTCTTTTAGCTTTTCTTTCATCGGAACGAAACCGTTTGGGTATTGATATCAAGCAATTCTTTTGAACAGTGGAAGCAAAATTTTACTAAATATTTCACTTTGAATAAAGGTACAAGTCCCATTTTTGCCATTGTTGGTGTTATCAAAACGAGCCAATGCAGGTGTTATTTCACCTGCATTCTGCTGAAAAAGTTGTATTTAAATAAAATCCATAAGTAAAATAAAAGAATAAAATATTTTAGATTTGTTCAAGAAAAAACTTGGGTGGCATTTGGCTCTTCAACCGTAAATAGACAGTTTATATAGAAAATAAGTTTTACTTGCTTGATTTTCTAGGAATAAAAATAATTCAGACCTTGTAATAAAAACTTACAAAAGGTCAATGCGTTATAAAATAGAATATTCAGATGATAAAGTAAGTGCTTGGGGAGGATTATCCTTGATGAAAAGCTTTAATGAAAAGCTAAAGTTAAAAGAGGTTATTTCAAGTTTACCGATTCCTCAAAGTACCAGTAATAATCATTATGAAGCAGCAGATATAATAGAAAGCTTTCTTTTATCTGTATGGCTTGGGTGTTATAAATTCAGTCATACTCAAGTATTGAGGATGGACGATACTCTCAAGCAAATATTTGGGTGGAAACAAATACCAAGTGATAGCACCTACAAGCGTTTTTTTCAAAAATTCAAACAAGGTATTAATAACGAAGTTTTTCCTGTAATGCAACAATGGTTTTTCAATCAATTACAATTTGATAACTATGCTCTTGACCTGGATTCGACAGCAATAACTCGTTATGGGAATCAACAAGGAAATGTGATAGGTTATAATCCAAACAAAAGAGGTCGCCCATCACACCACCCGCTATTTGCTTTTTTAGGAAATGAGCGTATGGTAGTAAACAGTTGGCTTAGAAGAGGTGACACATCAAGCGCACATCAATGTGTGGATTTTTTGAACGAAACATTGTCCATTTTAAAAAACAAAAGAATAGGCTTATTGCGAGCAGATTCCGGCTTTGCCAGTGATACTATTTTTAATCACTTAGAAAAAGAACAAATTAATTATGTGATTGCAGGTCGGATGCACCAAGGTGTTCAAGATAAAATCAAACAGATCAAAGCATGGACTGCTATTGGCTTTGGAATATGGATAAGTGAAATAGAGTACAAAGCCACTAAATGGGAAAAATCAAGAAGAGTTGTAGCAATAAGAAAAAGCGTTGATATAAGGCCAAAAGCAACGGGTAAAAAATTAAAATTATTTGATGATAAAGAGTATTATGAGCAATACCGTTACCACACTTTTTACACCAATCAAAACTTACCCGCCACTCAAATTTGGGAGCAATACAAAGGACGTGGAGATTGTGAAAATCGTATAAAAGAATTGAAATATGATTTTGCTTTAGAAGGATTTAATATGAAAGATTTTTTTGCCACTGAAGCTGCTCTAAGGTTCGTTAATTTAGCTTATAACATTATTAGTTTGTTTAGGCAGGTTAGTTCCGAAAAGCCCAATAATCAAAGATTACAAACCATTAGACTCAACTGCTATGCAGTTGGTGCATGGATGACTAAAAAAGGAAATAGCAATGTGCTTAAAATGGCCGTGCCTATAAAAAAACGTAAATGGATGGATGGAATTTTTGCCAAAGTCGATGAGTGCTCGTTTCCTTTATCCCTCTAAAATTGATTTCTACTGTCTATTTACGGTTCAAGATATAATGGCGACTGAACTATGGTGAAATTAACTGAACAACAAGTCAGAGAAATTGCCGAGCAACTCGACTCTGCTTTCCTCC
>JBBIUW010000429.1:0-2883 GCA_037440045.1 Sphingobacteriaceae bacterium | reverse complement strand
GCGAAAATGCTGTAGAGTTTTATAAAAGCCAAGGTTATATTGTTAAAGAAATATCTTTTAAATTGTGGGATATCATCCAGCATTATTTAATGACAAAAGATTTGTAGTTTATTTGTAACTTAATATCACTCCTGATACGTGGTAATGGTGCGGCTGGCTTTGGCAATTTGGTGCGAACCGCCATTCAAGGAATCGTTTGCGAGGTTAATGGTGGTTGGCAAATTGCCTTGACTTTTTGTTTCTTTTTCGTCAAGGAAAAAGAAAGTGATAAATGACTTTAAATATTTTTAATAAATTGTTCCAATTCTTTTGTCACCATTTCAACCGAAATATCTTTTATGCATTTATAATCCGGACATTGATTTGGATTTGAAATTCTGCTTGTGTTAGCATTTATCCATGAGCTGCAGGGCGAACAAGATAAGTTTAAGTAAACAGTTTTATGTTTATCTCGCTTCCAAGCATAACCATATAATTTAGGATTGGATGCACCCCAAATTGTAAACGTTGGTTTATTTAAAGATACCGCTATATGCATTAAACCACTATCTAATCCAATGTAATATTTTGAGTTGGATATAATCTCCATTACATCATTTAAGTTGGTTTTCCCAATTAATGAAATAATGTTAGGGTAATCTTTTGAATTAAGGGTGTTGTTTAAATGAGTTTCAGTATTATCTCCTAATAACACAATAGTTGAGTTGGATAAATGTTTGAATAATTGTAACCAATTTTTAAATGGCCAGTTCTTAAATGGCGCTTTATTATTAGCTGAACTAGCCTGAACAACAATATAGTTTGAAGGTAAATTAAAGTTCTTTTTCTGCTGAGGTTTGTAATTTAAATTAAAGTCCAAGTCTTGCAGTGTTGCTTTTTGGTTAAATAACAATACATTTTGTAAAGCATCATGAGTATCTGGTTTCGGCTCCATAAAATGAATGGAATTGGAACTCTGAGCAGAAGTAAATGCTTTATAGTTAGTGTAAATATGTTTGCCAAATAAGCTAGATAAGGCAAGATGAGATTTGCTAAACGAAAAATGATTTAAAAACACTGCATCAAATTTTCTGAAAGAAAGTATAGTAAACAGTATCAACGATAATTTACTTTTCTTAATTTTTATAGAATCAAATAACTGAGTGTTTTCAAAAATGGATTCGCAATTGTAAGGAGAAGTAAATAATGCAGTTACTCTATAGCCATTTTTTTTGAGTTCATTTACTAAAGGTACAAGCAAGATGGCATCTCCAACACCCGCAGAGAAAAACACTAATGCTTGTTTATGTTTGTTTGAACTCACTTAATCTTTTCTGATATAGACTTATTAATTAATTCAATAGATTGAATAGTTCTATTTGTTTCATGAATGAAAATGTAATTATTGATATAATTAATTTTTCCAAAATATTCTTTCGTATTCGTTAAATGAGTTTTGTTTTCGTACAAAAATAATTGTGATTGCTTTTTAGAGTAATAATAACAGTGATATCCTTTTTGCTTAAACGATTCAAAAACGCTTTCAATATTAATGTCTTTGTGATGTCTTTGTTCTATTTCAATAATAAGAGTAGGATGGTATTTCGAAATAAAGTTTTCTGCACCTTTCAAAACAGATAATTCATGGCCTTCAACATCAATTTTAATTAAATCAGGATTAATATTCCTTTCTTTAGTAAAATTATCTAGCGTATCAGTCTTTACTTCGTAAATAATAGCTTCTGTTTCGTTATCTTCTTTGTTTTCAACCTCTAGTGAACTTAAACAATTATCAGCAACACCATTTATTAAGGGTGTTTTAAATTGATGCGTACCTTTATTGTCTGATAGTGCCAAGTCAAAAATTTGACAATCACTAAAAATTGCTTTAAGCTGTTTATTAAGTTTTTTCTCAGGTTCAAATAAATAAATGTTTTTTGGATTGATTAGTTTTTCAGCATAGTATGCATATTCACCTTTATTAGAGCCAATGTCAAAAAAAACAGAATTTTTGGTTAAAAAGAATTCCAAAAGCAATAACTCGGCATCAAACTCAGTAACAGAAAGTGTTTTCCAATTTAAAATTTGATAATGCGCAAAAACCCGTTTTTTAATAAAATCAGGTGCTATTACTAATAATATGTTTTTGATATACTGTCTCAATTTTGGTCAAAAATAATATGCATACAATATAAAGCAAATTTTACGGTTATGTAACAAGTCCATTAAAAATTCATATTTTTAGGTCATTGATTTTGGAAGAACTTTGCTAAAAAACATTATATCTACTTTATTTACAAAAGGCTTTGTGGCTTTTGTGAATTTTGCCATTTTACTGGTTTCTTGTCAGAAATTAGGAAGTGATATAAGAGGTCAGGTAAGTTTATTAATTTTTAATATTGCTATTGTACAGATAGTAAACGAGATTTATACCGGTTACATATTAGTATACTTTATTCCAAAGTTTTCATTAAAAAAAATCTATGCTTTTGGAATATTCTGGGCTTTTATATGTACGCTACTTTGTGTAGGAGTAATGGCAATTTTATTTTTTGTGTTTGAGATTGGATCTGCTGATAATTGGACACATTTAATTTTACTCTCTCTTGTTATTATCATCCACTCTTTTCATATGGTTATTCTGTTAGCAAAAGAAAGAATTAAGATGTACAATTTTCTAAATTTTTTCCAACCCGCATTATTACTTGTTGTTTTGCTTATTATGTTTTTTGTTTTTGAACTAAAATCAATAAACAGTTATATCATAGCGTTGTATGTTTCCTTTTCACTTTCTCTAGTTATTTCTATTATTCAAGTAATGCATGTTTTTAAACAAACGAATGAACATCATCTTGTTTTATTTGAGCCTAAACGCATTATTGAAAATGGTTTTTACAATCAACT
>JBBIUW010000428.1:0-2904 GCA_037440045.1 Sphingobacteriaceae bacterium | reverse complement strand
GATAAACACAACGATATGAACTTATCATACAAAAATCTTAAACTAGTAGCTTGCGGTACGTTTGCAGTTATGTTAGTTGCAGGTTTTACATCATGTGGTAAAAAAGACGCAAACAGC
This sequence comes from Sphingobacteriaceae bacterium, assembly GCA_037440045.1. GTDB lineage: Bacteria > Bacteroidota > Bacteroidia > B-17B0 > Aurantibacillaceae > UBA4416. The sequence continues at coordinate 2,787 of JBBIUW010000428.1, read as the reverse complement.
CCTGGTTTTGAATTCATGCCAGATATGTACCGTTCACCATCTGTAGAATATTACGGAACCCACGTAATCAATGGCGATACAATATACAACGCAATGTTACCTGTTCCAGGAACAATTGCTAGAGGCTATATGCCATACGTATATCCAAACACACCTCAAGGATACGAACAAGCAGGATTATATTTAAAAAATCCAATCGCTTATTCTGAAGCTGTAGAAAAAGAAGGTGAAGTAATTTACGGAAAATTCTGTGTTCACTGTCATGGTGCTACAGGTCAAGGAGATGGTAAAGTTGGAGCAAAATTACCTGGTCCTCCTCCAGCATATAATACTGCATTAAAAGATTTACCAGAAGGGAAAATTTTCCACTCCATTACTTATGGTAAAAACTCTATGGGTTCACATGCAAGTCAATTAACACAAGAAGAGCGTTGGAAATTAGTGTATTACGTACAAAAATTACAAGGACCTAAAACAGTAGCAACAGATAGTACAAAAACTGCGGCTCCTGCAGATTCAACAAAACATTAATTAAAACGAGTTTTTAAATACGACAGAATTTTTTAATATGAACACTGATAAATTAAATTTCGTAGTACCAGCTAAAGCAAAAATGACATCTATTATTTTGATGGCTATTGGTTTAGTATCTATCATCTGCATGTTTATGTTTGATAAACAACCAGACGATCATCACTATCACGCAACGCGTGCATGGGCAAACGTATTTGCAGGAGCATTTTTCTTTATGGCTATTGCTCTAGCGGCTGCTTTCTTCTTAGGTTTGCAATATGCTGCCGAAGCAGGTTGGGCAACAACTATTAAAAGAGTTATTGAAGCGGTAACATGGTATTTACCTGTAGGTTTATCATTCTTGTTATTAGTATTTATCTGTGGACAAATTCATATGCACACCATTTATCCTTGGATGGCTGATGGAATTGCAACTGAAGGTTCTGAAAACTATGATGCAGTTATTGCAGGTAAAATCGGTTATTTTGGGGCTTTTTGGTGGATTCGTACAATTTTATACATGGTAGCATGGGTAATGTTTACTTGGAAATTACGTAAAAATTCAATGGATGCTGATGCATTAGGTCACGAAGAAGCAAAAGGATTCCATTGGAAAAATGTAAAATTAAGTGCTTGGTTCATGGTAGTGTTTGCTGTTACTTCTTCTACATCTGCATGGGATTGGATTATGAGTATTGATACTCACTGGTTCTCAACAATGATGGGATGGTATATCTTTGCTGGTATGTGGGTAAGTGCGATGATTACAGTAACTATTATGGTAGTTTGGTTAAAAAAATTAGGTTACCTAGAATTTGTAACTGAAAGTACAGTTCATGATATTGGTAAATGGATGTTTGCAATTTCTTTCTTATGGACATACTTATACTTCTCACAATTCATGTTGATTTGGTATTCTGATATTCCTGAAGAGGTTACTTACTTCCAAACTCGTTGGGAATCATATAAAGCATTAATGTGGACAGTATTATTTGTAAACTTTGCTTTCCCAATGATTATGTTAATGAGTCGTGATTCAAAAAGAAATTATTTCTTCTTAATGTTTGTAGGTGTAATCATCTTCATTGGTCACTACTTAGATATTATTATGGTTGTAATGCCAGGAACTGTTGGTCATCACTGGACTGGTTTAAGCTGGATGGAATTAGGAAATTTCTTATTCTTCCTAGGAGTATTTATGTATGTAGTATTAACTAATCTTTCAAAACGTCCATTAATGGTTAAAAATCACCCATTCTTGGAAGAAAGTGCTCACCATTCATACTAATAAATATAAAACAACGAACTAAATTATTTGATGTGAATATATAAGCATAACAACTTATAAAAAACACAAGACAACTAAAAAAATAAATATCGAGATATGAAATAGCCTTGCTTCCATCAGAAACAATAAAACAAAACAGGGCTATAACATATGACAACTTAAAAACAATAAAATATAATTATGAAATTGTTAATCTTAATCGGACTTGTACTTTTAATAATTGCTGCGCATCAATTAATGCGTGTAGTTGAATTATCGCGTCAATTTAAAAAGGGTCATGAATGGACAGTAAGTGATAGCGACAACTCTTTCAACGGAAAGGCAATGTTAGCTTTTGGATTTGTATTTATCGGCTTTTTCTTTTGGCAAGTAAATCGTTGGGCTGATAACTCTTTACCAGGTGCTGCATCTGAGCATGGCTTAAAAGTAGATGCTTTATGGGATTATAATATGTATTTAATTTCATTTGTATTTGTTGTTACTAATGCGTTCTTATTTTACTTTGCATATAAGTACACTGGAAAAAAAGGAGTTAAAGCTACTTTCTTTGCTCATGACAATCGTTTAGAAATGATTTGGACAATTGTTCCTGCAGTAACTTTAGCATTCATCATCATTTTTGGTTTAAAATACTGGAATGATATTACTACTCGCACAGAAGATCCAAACAAAGTAACTATAGAGTTATATGCTAAACAATTCGACTGGACAGCTCGTTACGCAGGTTTTGATAAACAATTAGGTTCAACAGACTATCGTCAAATCGATGGTAAAAATGATGTTGGTTTAGATACATTAGACGCTACAGGTTATGATGATATTTTAGTTAAAAATGAATTCCATATACCTGTGAACAGAATAATTGAATTCAAAATGCGTTCTCGTGATGTTATTCACTCAGCATTTATGCCACACTTCCGCGCACAAATGAACTGCGTTCCAGGTATGGTAACAACATTTAAATTTACACCTAATAAAACTACAGC
>JBBIUW010000427.1:0-2905 GCA_037440045.1 Sphingobacteriaceae bacterium | reverse complement strand
CGACGCGGTCTCGGTAACAGGCGGTCATCTTGGAGCCGGGCTTGGCGTGGTCGAACTCACGGTTGCATTGCATTACGTGTTCGATACGCCGAACGACCGGCTCATATGGGACGTTGGCCACCAAGCATATGGCCACAAAATTATTACAGGGCGTCGTGATGTATTTCACACAAACCGTATTTACAAAGGTATCAGCGGATTTCCTAAGCGTTCAGAAAGTGAATATGACACTTTTGGCGTTGGACACTCCTCTACATCAATTGGCGGAGCATTAGGTATGGCCGTTGCGAGTCAATATAAAGGATTAAAAGACAAACAACATATTGCCGTGATTGGTGATGGTTCTATGACTGCAGGTCAGGCATTTGAAGCATTAAACCACGCAGGTATTTCAAATAGCAATTTATTAGTTGTTTTAAATGATAATTGCATGAGTATCGACCCTAATGTTGGTGCTTTAAGAGATTATTTAACTGATATTACAACATCTCACACTTACAATAAAACAAAAGATAAAGTTTGGGATTTGTTAGGAAAAATAAGCAAGTTCGGACCAAACGCTCAAGAAATTGCAAGCAAGGTTGAAAATGCTATTAAAACATCTTTACTTAAACAAAGCAATTTATTCGAATCATTAAAGTTTCGTTATTTCGGACCAGTTGACGGGCACGATGTTGTTCGTTTAACTAAAATCATGGCCGATTTAAAAGACATTCCTGGTCCTAAATTATTACACGTTTTAACTAAAAAAGGCAAAGGCTATAAGTTTTCGGAAGAGGGGAATGAAACCGTGTGGCATGCTCCAGGCTTGTTTAATAAAGATACAGGCGAGATTATAAAAGTGGTTCCAAAAGAGCCACAACCTCCAAAATATCAAGATGTTTTTGGACACACCATCGTTGAGTTAGCAGAAAAGAATTCTAAAATTATGGGAATTACTCCCGCTATGCCAACAGGATGTTCATTAAACATTATGATGAAAGCGATGCCAGACAGAGCTTTTGACGTTGGCATTGCAGAACAGCACGCTGTAACATTTAGCGCAGGCTTAGCCACACAAGGTATGATTCCATTTTGCAACATTTACTCATCATTTATGCAACGTGCATACGATCAAGTGGTACATGATGTTGCCTTACAAAATTTAAAAGTAGTATTGTGTTTAGATAGAGGTGGTATTGCAGGAGCTGATGGTCCTACACACCATGGAGCATTTGACATAGCTTATTTCCGTTGCATTCCAAACATGATTGTGAGTGCACCAATGAATGAAGAAGAGTTACGTAACTTAATGTACACTGCACAATTAGATGAAGTTCAAGGTGCATTTAGTATCCGTTATCCAAGAGGAAATGGTGTTATGGTTGACTGGAAAACGCCTTTCAAAAAAATAGAAATTGGTAAAGGCCGCAAATTAAAAGATGGTAAGGATATTGCTATTTTATCTCTTGGTCACCCAGGAAATTTTGCAGCAAAAGCAATTGAAAAACTAGAAGCTGAAGGTATTACACCAGCTCATTACGATTTACGTTTTGCTAAACCTTTGGATGAAGCAATGTTACACGAAGTATTTGCTCGTTACAAAAAAATAATTACTATCGAAGATGGAACCATTGTAGGTGGCGTTGGTAGTGCTATTTTAGAATTTATGTCAGAAAATAATTACAGCGCTCAAGTAAAACGTTTAGGTATTCCAGATAAGTTTATTGAACATGGTGAACCAAATGAATTATACCAAGAGTGTGGATTCTCAGTAGAGCAAATTCATAATGAAGTTTTAGAAATTTTAAAAGAGAAAAAAACAGTTAAGTTTGCTGGCTAGCTTCGACAAGCTCAGCTACCCGCATAAGCTTCGGTGACTGAGCTTGTCGAAGTCACAAAAAAGATAAATCACATTCTGTTTTTAGAAAGTTCTGGCAATAAATGACTCTTGCTATTTATCAAGGCTTCTTTTTTGCTCTACTCCAACCTTGAATTTGTTTTTCTCTATAAAAAGCTTCGTCAATTCTTTGAAAAACTTCGTAATAAACTTATTCAACTGGTAAATACTTCTTAGTATGATTTGACCCTAGCCCATCATTATGTTCTTTTAAACGTTTTTCTAAATCTATTGTACTACCAGTATAATACGAATCATTGTTACATCTTAAAATATACATATAACCAATCATATTTCAAATTTAATAAAAAAATATCGCTCGAAATAACCGGTGACTGAGCCTGTCGAAGTCGCCGAAACTTTAACAGAAATTTTATTTTAATCCTCCCTTGTTTTCGTTAAATTTGGTGTTAATACCAAATAAATTGGCTCAGGAACAAAATATATTAATTTACAAACTCGATGAGTTTATTCGTAAGTATTACAAAAACCAATTAATCAAAGGGTTATTGTACACAAGCGGATTATTAGTTGCTGCATTTTTGTTTTTAGTAGTAGCTGAGTATTTTGCAGAGTTTGGAACAACAACACGTACCATTTTATTTTATTCATTTTTAGCAACTAGTGGATTTGTGTTATTCAAATACATTGCTATTCCTGTTTTAAAATTAAACAAGCTCGGAGAAGTCATTTCTTATGACGAAGCAGCAAATATTATTGGCACACATTTCAACAATATCAATGATAAATTATTAAACACACTTCAACTACAACGTAATTCGGGTTCTATATTATCTCACGAATTACTTACGGCCAGCATCAATCAAAAAATGGAAGAGTTAAAGCCAATTCCATTTACCTCAGCAATTGATATCTCAGAAAATAAAAAATATTTAAAGTTTGCCCTACCTCCTATTATGTTAATGCTATTGGTGTTAGTTATAAAACCTAGTATCATTAAAGATGGGACAGAGCGTATTGTTTATCATCAAACTTATTTCGAAAAATCAGCGCCATTTCAATTTG
>JBBIUW010000426.1:0-2907 GCA_037440045.1 Sphingobacteriaceae bacterium | reverse complement strand
CAATACCTCTTTCTATATTTATATTATGTTCAAGTAAAAGTATAGTAGTGTAATTAAGATTGCAACTTGCAACTGAGTAGCCTAAGCCAATTAGCTGCGAACCCTTGCATTTTAAGGAATAAAGCCCTTTTGTGGCATTTAGAGTCGCATCAAAATTTTTGAGCTGGCAGAGGGCTTTATATTGGTTTACAAGCTCAGTATTGAAGTCGAAATTTTGATTAAAATGTAGTAAATCTTTGTTCCAGGTAATTGAATATCCTGCTTTAGTTCCGTTAAATTTTTTGTTGGTAAAAATGCCAGTTGCAACTATTTTTTTGACATGGCGATATGCGGTTGATAAAACCATTCGATTGTGTTTTTTTGTAGCCAGGGCTTTATTACTAATTCTAAAATCATCGTCCGTGTCTTTTTCAATTGCGTTCTGTTGAATGAATCCCGCTAATAAATCTAAGGCGCACCATACAGTTGTTTCCTCGGCACTTTTTATGGATAGCTTACCATAAGTTTGACCTTTGCCGTAAACCTTCTCAAATTCAGTTTTATTAGTTCCCTTAGCCCATAAATCATTGATTTTTTTATTGTAAGCATCAATGTGATTTTTAATTGCTTTTTTGGTAGCCTTGTAGTCGATACTGAAATAATATATTTGGGAGTTTAAAATACTCATGCTCTTTCTGTGTGATTAATTTTTGATACGATAAGGTTAACTATGTAATATGTTTTGCAGAGCATAAACAAATGACGTTTAACCTGTAATAAACTTTCTGCTTGGATAGCTTCAATATGAAGCACGCTAAATGCCATGAACTGAACTATAAATAATTTTACTTCGGTAGGTTTTAAATTTTCAGCAATACTATCTACTACTATAAGTTGATTAGCATAGATGAAATTTTCTTTAGCCATTTTTTGCTGCTCAATAACTTTAGCAACATATATGCACGATACTTTACCGCCACGAGTTGCGAATAATTCTTCAGCAACAAAATCTGATATAATATTTGGAGCTTCGTTTGGTTTTATAACAGTAAAGTATTTGATTTCTTTATCCTCGCCACCATGTACTATTGCTTTACCTACGAGTAATGTTTGTGTGTTGAAATTGTTAGTTAAATTCATTGTGTGGATTTTAATTTATATTTTCTAATTCTGTTTGTATTTTGATTTGAGTACAAAGCCATTTAATTACATCAATTAAAAAAACTGCATCCGAACAAAAAAACTCAACCGCTTGCTCGGTTTTTGTATTAATTAAAATAGCTCCCTCTTCGGTATCTTTTTCAATTGTAAATCCTAATTGAGTTATGATGTCTAGCGCATCTTCTTTTGTTATTAATGTATCTGCATTCATGTTTTTTAATTTTTTAGGGCCTATAGGGAGCTTGATTGTTTTTAGTTGTAACAACCTTTTAGCTCCCCTTCGACACTCCGTATTTTGATTTATATAAAATGGCTTCTTTCTTCTAAATATTTAATAAGTTCTTCGTTATTATAATATTCGCTCGCTTCCTTACGTGTTATTTTTTCGATATACATCACTACATAATTTTCCTTTACTCCTGGATAATTTTTTATAACTGAAATAGCTTTAACCTCGATAAAATTTCCTGTTAATTTTTCAGCGTCAAACTCACGTAAATTCAAAATATCATTTTCTTGAAAATCTCTATCATTGAAACGTATCTCGAAAGTTTTGTAACCCTCTTTTATATCTAAGAAATATTTCGGTTCTATTTTTAAAAAATGTACCATACTTTATTTAGTAGTAGGTTTATATGTTAGTATGAATTGATCCAAAATATCATCCGCCATTTTTGCGGTTATATTTTTTACTTCATTATTGTCCTTAATGTGTTTACTAGGAATGTTAATGAAAATACGTGCTTCTAAATCGCTTCGCTTATTGGCGTCTTTATCAGATGAAAATTCGTTTGGATTAACTTTTTTAAGTTTGTTCATTAAATTTTCAATTACTTGCTCGTTGAGTTCGTTGAGTTGATTTGCAAACTCAATTGCAAGTTTTTCATACATTAACATTAACGATGTGCCATTAAGTTTATAGTACATATCTGTCCAGGTACTATAACCCTCTTTACTTGCTAAGTCGTTTTTAACTTTTTCAAATAGTTCTTTTTCTGTTGCATTCATGATGTGGAATTTTAGTATTGATAATTTTCTATATTGTTTCTTTTATATGTTCTGCCTTTCATAACTGTAGTTTGTCTTTTACATTCAGCATTATGCTCTTTTATTTTTTCAATTACTAACTCCATTAACATTTGAGCTTGATGGAGTGCATTTGTTGGTTTTGCAACAAGAGTTTTTCTCTCTTCAAATACTTTCATTAAATTGTCGCTATACATAATACTTTTGTATTCTATATTTTGTAATGCTTGATTGTACTCGGTTTCTGTTTTAAATTTTTTAGTTGCCATTGTGGAATTGTTTTTAGGTTATTAATAATTATGCGATTTTAAGTACTGGTAAAAACTCTTGTTTAATTTTATCAAGGTGGAGTGGTAGAGTAAACAATTCGTAAGCTTCACGCTCTGTATAATTTTTTAATGAAGCTTCTAAATGAGTTAGCCTATCAAAAATCGAATCGTACTCGTATCTATCTACTGCGTTTGATTTTGATTTATGTAATCTATCCAGCGTATGAACAACACGCTTACATTCTTTAATAATTAAAGTGCTTTTTTGAAATGCGAAATAATTACCATTAGTAAACTCGCAACGCTCAACAAGTAAATCAAACTCGTCCTGGATTAATCTTAAAGTTTCTTTACAAAAATTATCGTCCAGGCTCTTTTTAGAACTCATGGATTTTTTATCATGTAAAAAGTAGCCCCAATTACGATTATACTGTGCCTCAATCTGTGAAAAGACAAAACGCATGTCATACAT
>JBBIUW010000425.1:0-2911 GCA_037440045.1 Sphingobacteriaceae bacterium | reverse complement strand
CTACTTATCAGTTAAAACAAAAAATGGGAATTCCTGACAACAGACCTGTTGCTGATTTTTTACCAACAATAAGTATTAAGTCAAAAGATTTAGCTGCTGAGATGACAAGTTTAAATGTTCAAGATATGAAAGGATATGCCGTGATTGAAAAAGAACATGTGGATAATAGTTCTGCCGTAAGAAAAATGCTAGTAGAAAGAGGCATACGTCCTGAAAGCTTACCAATAGCAGACGATGTAAAGAAAGTACAACGTAAATTAGAAACAGAAAATAAAAAAGCATTAAACTCTAATACTAAAAAGAAATCAGGGAAAAAATAAGTTGTTACTTATTTTAATTTATATTCTCAATCCAATTACACACACATCATCTGTTTGTTCGTGATGCGATTTCCAGGCTTCAAACTCGTTGTTTAAAATTTCCTTTTGTACATCTATTGGTTTTGTTGCAACAGAAATTAATAACTCCTTAAACTGAGCGTATTTATATTTTTTTCCTTTAGGTCCGCCGAATTGGTCGGCATAGCCATCGGTAAATAAATAAATCGCATCGCCATCATCTAAATTTATGGTGTGGTTTGTAAATGAGCTCATATTTGAGCAATAACCAATATGCTGTTTGTTTGGTTTGATTTCTTTCAGATTTTCGCCTTTTAAAATATACAATGAGTTATTTGCGCCTGCCCATTGTAATTCCTTGCTTTTGGTATGATAACACATCAGTGAAATATCCATGCCGTCTTTAGTTTCGTACTCTCTTCCTTTTTGTCCCAACTCCTTAATGATTTTTTCTCTCAATAAATTTAAAATTGTTGCTGGTGCTAAGGTTTCTGAATTTGCTGAAATTTCATTTAAAAAAGCAATTCCTAACATACTCATGAAAGCGCCAGGAACCCCATGTCCTGTGCAATCTGCCACAGCTACATACCAATAATCATTTTTTTCAAAAGACCAATAAAAATCTCCACTAACAATATCTTTTGCTTTGTATAAAATAAAATGTTCTGGTAAATGTTCGCTCACATGCTCCTCTTCTTTTAATAAAGCTACTTGTATACGTTTGGCATAATTAATTGAATCAATGATGTTTCTGTTATTTTCTTCAAGCATTACGCCTTTTTCTTCAACTAGTTTTTTTTGCTCCTCAATAATTGTTTTTTGTTTAGAAGTAGTTTTTAAAGAGCGCCAAATAAAAACAGATAACAGTATAGCAACCAATAAGCCAACAACAGCAATAATAACCATCAGTCGTTGCTTTTTTAAATGAGCATCTTGTAGTTTTTTATCTATATTAAGTAAATTAATTTCTTGCTCTTTCTTTTCGGTCTCATACTTCACATTCATGTCGGCAATTTGCTTTAAACTTTCTTTAGTAATTAATGAGTCTTTTATTTCATAAAATAAAACATGAAAATTATAAGCTTTAGCAAAATCTCCTTTTTTAAAATATAGCTTAGAAAGTTCTTCATAATAATTTGCCTCAAAATCTTTTAAATCAAGCGATTTGGCAAAATTTAAACCATTCGTAAAATACACTTCCGCGTTTTTTACATCTCCTTTATTTAAATAGATATCACCAATATGCTTATATACTTCTGTTAATCCTAACTTACTGTCTACAAGCGTGTATAAATCTTTGGCTTTTTGAAAATAATGAAAAGAAGAATCTAATTGATTAGCTTTTTGATACCATATACCATATGAATTATAAAGCGTTCCAATTCTTTCTTGGTCATCTTCATTCATATATAGTGGTTTAGCTAAATTATAATAAAACAGTGCACTATCCTGACTATTGATATCAAACTTAACGTTACCAATATTAAGATAAGCATCTGCTATCCCTTTGTTACTAAATGCTTTTTTAGAATAATTTAAACTAATTCGATAATACTTTATGGCATCTTTTGCATTATGCTGCTGAGATAAAATATTTCCAATGTTATTTGCCGCAGACAAAGCTCCTTCATCATTATGCAGCTCTTCATTTATTTTTAATGAACTAATGTAATGTGTTAAGGCTTTGTTATAATCTCCTTTATAATCATAAATAGCACCAATGTTATTAAAGGATGAAGCCATGCCTTTTTTGTCGCCAATAAACTGTTTTACTTTTACTGAACTCGAAAAATAAATTAAAGCTGAATCAAAATTGCTTGTGTTATAATATATAATGCCAATATTATGTAGGGCTTTTGCAATTCCTTTTTTAAAATCTAATTTTTCGGAAAGATGAAGGGCTTCGTTACCGAAAACCATAGCTTTTTTTGAATCAGAAAATAAATGGCGCTTACATAGCTCTTGTAAGGTGTTTACCTTATTTGTATCAGGTTGTTGTAAAAGCAATCGTTTTTCTAACGAATCAATAGTGTGGTTTTGAGAAAAACAAACACTAAAAATAAAACAAAAGAAAAAAACCAGTTTCATAAATACACTCTATGTATTCATAAATATAGTCATTTCATATGTACAACAACTAAAAATTAGATGAGATTTTTTATTTTAACGTTAAATTATTAATGGTCGGATACAACTGCTGCCTTTCCAGCTTTTTGGTGACGTATTAATAATACAATAGGAATACAAATTAAAATAACGAATCCTACCATTAAAAACCCCTGATTATAACTAACCAAAGCCTGTTGTTTATATAAAGAACCTTCTAACATCTTATATGTTAAGGCTTGTGCCTCCTCTAGACTTCGTCCTGCTGCGACAAAATTTTGCGTCAATAAATTAATTCTATCGGCACTTACCGAGTCGTAAATATTAATGTAACCTAACATATTACCTCTTATTTGCGCATTAGAATTTATTAAATACAAATTTAATAATGCAATGCCAATAGCGCCACCTAATTGCCTAATCATATTGGCTAAGCCTACCGCTTGCGCCATGTCTTTTCCTTTTAA
>JBBIUW010000424.1:0-2918 GCA_037440045.1 Sphingobacteriaceae bacterium | reverse complement strand
GGTGAAGTGTATGGCTCCATGTTTATGTCAACCGAAAAAGTAGAACCTGCACTCGTTAACGATGAAATATCATGCTTAATGGGATACACAATTTGTCCTGGGCACCAATTTGCTCTTTCATATAACCATGTACCTGTTTGAGGTGAAATATCGTTTAATCCACAATCGCTTTTCCATAATTGTTTTTGAGAAACAGCAGTACCATTAATTTTTAAATCATAATATTTACTACAAAATTCTCCGCATCCATTATCATCAGAACCATGTCCGCTGATAATGTTTTTTACAAAAGCTCTATTGGCAGGACTATTATACAAATATGATTTTTCTATTAAATGATTTTCAATTGGGTCAGAAGTGTTACCATATGAATAATAGCCATCATAAATATTTTTCACACTCAATGCATTCATAGCGGGAGTACCTTCAATCATTTCCAATTTAAGAGTTAATGTAAAGCCCCACGAATAACCATCGTATTTATATCTAAAATCTAAATTTCCATTTAAAATTGATGAATAATCAGTAACGTCAACCACAAAATCATTTGATCTATTTGTGCTTAACCAATCTGTAGCATATGGCGTGATAATTCTTGCTATTTCAACAGTATCTGCATTTGCTGGTTTTGCATATACTTGAGTTGTGTAATCCCAAGAACCGCAATACTGACTTCCTGCAGGACATGCATATCTTCCTAAAATATAATGTAATCTTATTTTTCTGAACGTTTTTCCAGTTGGTAAAACTGCTGATGTATCATAGTTCCCCCATTGTGTTATTTTTCTTAAATTGTAAATAGTTACCCATGTTGTATCACCTGTATTAGCAAGGAATTCAGGAGTTAACGAAATAGTTAATAATATAATAAATAGTACTTTTTTCATGTTTCTAAATTGTTTTAGTAAATATAACTAAAAATTAAATAGCCTGCATAGAATATGCAGGCTATTATTGTAATGCTATATAAATTTAGTTTATGAAAGTTTTTTTAATGCATTTCTTAAGTTAGAAATAACATCTGCCACATCAGTTACTTTACAAGTACCAACAGACATACGATACCATGGAGAGTTGTCTGATGCTCCAAATGCATAAAAAGGGACAACAGCTAATTTAGCTTCGTCTAATATAAACTTAGTAATATCTTTTGTTGTTGCTAAAACCTTTCCATCAGCGGTTTTCATTCCATGTAAATCAAATTTAATTGTAAGATATATGGCTGCTTGAGGAGTTATTGCATCAACTTTGAAGCCTTCGTTTTTTAAATCCTGAAATCCTTTGTAAAAACCATCTAAACGAGTGCTGATTTTATTTTTTTGTTCCTCGATAAAAGCATCATAAATTGATAAATTACTTAAATATTTTGCAGATGCCATTTGCTCAGCTTTTGGAGCCCAAGCACCAACGTGAGTTAAGATTGCTTTCATCTTATCAATAATCATTTTTGGTCCCATGCTCCATCCTACTCTAACACCAGTTGCTGCTAATGATTTAGATATACCATCAACAAATACTGTATAAGCTCTCATTTCTGGTCGTAAAACAACAGGATTGTAGTGTTTGGTATTTCCAAAAGTTAATGCCCAATAAATTTGATCATACATTAAATATACTGGTTTAGCATCAGGTCCACGACGAATATTTTCTGCTAAAATCATATCACAAATTTCTTCTAACCCTTCTTTACTAAATACAGTTCCTGTTGGGTTTTGAGGAGAACATAAAGCCACTAAAGTAGCATTTTGAATATGAGGTTTAATATCTGCAGCTGTAGGCATGAAATTTTGCTCAGGAGTCGCTTCAATAACTACTGATTATGCAAAATTTAAATATGAATAGTGATTATTATTCCATGATGGAACTGCGAAAATAACCGTATCATCTGCATCTACTAAAGCTTTGAAAATACTGTAGATTACAGGACGAGCACCTCCAGCAATTAATATTTCGTCATTTTTATAATCTAATCCTCCACGTTCTTTTAATAAATTAGATACTGCATTACGTAACTCTAACATACCATCGGCTGCGGGATAATTGGTTTGATCATCAAAATAAGCATCAACTATATATTGTTTTAGTTCTGATGGTATTGGAAATTCTTTTGGGTTAAAATCTCCAATAGTCATATTGTATATTTTTTCACCTTGCTTTATTTTTTCATTTACTTCTCCTGCTAGTTTAATAATTTCTGAACCAATAATGTTTTCAGCAAGTTTAGATACTTTTGATTTTTGAGTTTGTAGTGTAGTGCTCATGAGATTAATTTTTTTGAAAAATATATATAATACTTGTTTCTACAAAATAATGTTAGCAACAGTTTCTGATTATTTTTAATCATGCGCATTTTTTATATAATCAGATAAATATCAACTTGATATCATTAATTTTACAAAAAAAATAGACTAACATGGATTTAAAAATAATAACAGAACAGGTTGTAGATTGCGCCAAAATAGTTGGAGAGTTTATCAGGGCGGAACGCCAAACATTTTCATATAATAAAGTGGAAGTTAAAGGCTTAAATGACTTAGTAAGTTATGTTGATAAAACGTCTGAGCAAAAGTTAGTTGAACAATTATCGGTAATTTTTCCAGAAGCAGGATTTATTGTCGAAGAAAATACGAAATCTGAGACCAAAGCATATAATTGGATTGTTGACCCATTAGATGGAACAACCAATTTCGTTCATGGTATACCATGTTATGCTATTAGTATTGCTTTGGAATATGAAGGTGAAATTTTACTAGGAGTTGTATATGAAGTGGCCCAAAACGAATGCTTTTATGCATTTAAGGATGGAGGTGCTTTTTTAAATGAAAAATCTATTTATGTATCTCAACGTCAATCTTTATCTGATAGTTTAATTGCTACTGGCTTCCCAATTTATAATTTTTCCAGACTAGATAATTATG
>JBBIUW010000423.1:0-2918 GCA_037440045.1 Sphingobacteriaceae bacterium | reverse complement strand
TCTAATAATTCCATAATCTGGATCGATAATCTCAGTTGGGGTATAACGCTTAAGCTGAGGAACTTGACTAGAAAAAGATTGTGAAAATCCTAAATAAGTTAAAGCTAAAAAGAAAGTAAAATATGTTATTCTAAAAAAAATCATGGTAATGCCAAATGCAAATTATATGCAAAATAATAAAAAATAGTTTAAATTAAATGTTAAATAAATTAATGTTTTCCAGAAGATGCTAAATAACGTTCTGCATCTAATGCTCCCATACAACCACTTCCTGCAGCTGTAATAGCCTGACGGTATGTTTTATCTGCACAATCGCCAACAGCAAACACTCCTTCTATGTTTGTTTTTGTTGAGCTAGGAACAATATCAATATATCCTAACTCGTCCATATTAATTTGCCCTTTAAATATATCTGTATTAGGCTTATGACCAATTGCAACAAAAAAACCTGTGACATCTAATGTACGTAATTCGTTAGTTACATTATTTTTCACAACTACACCTTCAACAGCTTCTTTACCTAAAATATCATGGGTCTCACTATTATACACAATTTCAATATTTTCTGTAGTCGTAACACGGTGTTGCATTGCTTTACTAGCACGCATTTCGCCCTTACGAACAATCATGTATACCTTTTTGCATAACTTTGATAAATAAGTTGCTTCTTCAGCCGCTGTATCCCCTGCTCCAACAATAGCCACTTCTTGTCCTCTGTAAAAGAAACCATCACAAACAGCACATGCAGATACACCACCAGCATTCATTCGTAAACGAGTTTCGTTTTCCAATCCCAACCATTTAGCTGAAGCTCCTGTAGAAATGATTACAGAATCAGCAGTAATTTCTGTTGTTTCATCAATCCAAATTCTTTTTGGATTAGCTGTTAAATCTGCTTTAGTAGCTAGGCCAAAACGAACCTGGGTTCCAAAACGTTCTGCTTGAGCTTTTAAATCCTCCATTAAAGCAGGTCCTGTTACTCCTTTTGGGTAACCTGGAAAATTATCTACTTCTGTAGTTTCAGTAAGTTGTCCGCCAGGAGTTAAACCTGTATATAAAACAGGTTTTAAATCAGCACGAGATGCATATATAGCTGCAGTGTATCCTGCAGGACCAGAGCCAATAATAAGGCATTTGATATGTTCGGTAGTAGTTGACATAGTTTTTATTTTTTCGAGCTACGAATTTACTATTATAAAAGATTAATTGTTTTAATAGTTAAAAAGTTTTGAAAGTTTGATTTTTTCAGAAATAGGATTGCTAAATAAGCGTTGCCAATTTATGCTTGTTTTTATTAAACACTAAAAATCCTATTGTGCAACCAACAGTATTGGCAATAAAATCAAACCAATCACCACTTCTATGACTAAAAATTGTGGCTTGCATAACTTCTAAAGTTCCTCCATAGGCTACGCATGCTAGTATGATAAAAATCATTGATTGGTTTGTTAATTTCTGCGTTTTATACAAAAACAACAACCATAAAACTGTTAGCGTAAAGAATATACTGGCATGAACAAACTTATCAAAACTTAAAAGTTCTAGCCAATTGGTTGTGGGAATATATTGTCCTGGTGTACAACACAAAACAAAAATAATCATAGTCCACAAAATGGCAGCTGTTAAGCTATGTTTTAAAAATATTTTTAGCATAAAAACAAAAAACCTCCTGATAACAGAAGGTTTTGTAATAATAAATAGTTTAAATATTAAGCTCCTATTAAAGCCTTGTAAGCATCTGCTGACAATAAATCTGCCAATTCAGCTTCATTTTCAATTGTTGCTTTAATCATCCATCCTTTTCCATAAGGATCAGTATTTACTGATTCTGGAGCTGAATCGATATCTTTATTCATTTCTAATACTTTACCAGTAATAGGCATAAATAAATCAGAAACTGTTTTTACAGCTTCAACTGTACCGAAAATTTCTTCTCTTGCAACAGTTTCACCAATAGTAGTAATATCTACATAAACGATATCACCTAATTCTTTTTGAGCAAAATCAGTAATACCAATTGTTGCAACGTTACCTTCTACACGAATCCATTCGTGGTCTTTAGTGTACTTTAATTCTGATGGGAAATTCATAAGTTATATTTTATTAGTTTTTGAGCAAGTTTTGCACAAATATATAGGTTTAAATTAATTTTCGAAGAAAATAAGTTATCAAAATAACACCAAAAAAAGGTTTAAAACTCTTTTTGTATTTATGCCATACAGATTTTAGATTTACATCGCTAAAATTAAGCCTTTGTGAGTTTATTTTAAGCCTAATCTAAAACATTAAGAAAATGAAAAATATTACAGTTATAGGAAGTGGTACAATGGGAAATGGTATCGCTCATGTGTTTGCTCAATGCGGCTATTCTGTTAGCCTTGTAGATATTAGCGAAACTGCCTTGCAAAAAGCATTAGCTACAATAGCAAAAAATATTGATAGACAAGTGGCAAAAGGAACTGTTACGGAAGCCGATAAAACAGCTACTTTAGCTAACATAAAAACCTTTACTAAAATTGAAGAAGGTGCTAAAAATGCGGATTTAGTGGTTGAAGCAGCTAGCGAAAACGTAAATATAAAGTTAGCAATCTTTAAGCAATTAGATGAAGTTTGTCCTCCAAACACAATTTTAGCTAGTAATACATCTTCTATTTCTATTACTCAAATTGCTGCTGTAACTAAGCGTGCTGATAAAGTAATTGGTATGCATTTCATGAATCCTGTTCCTGTAATGAAATTAGTGGAAGTTATTAGAGGTTATTCTACTAGTAATGAAGTTTGTAATTTAATTATGGAAACTTCTAAAAAATTAGGAAAAATTCCAACTGAAGTAAATGATTATCCTGGATTTGTGGCTAATAAAATTTTAATGCCAATGATTAATGAAGCGATTATTACTTTACATGAAGGAACTGCTA